>SKKK01000528.1 GCA_007121535.1 Planctomycetaceae bacterium
CCGACGCACGGTTGGACCAAACCGATGCCCGGCGCGTGATCGTGATCCACACGACCGACAGCCTGGGCTGTGCCGAGCCGCTGGGGACGCAGGACGTGTACGTTGCCTGGCCCGACCCGCACACGCCCGGGCCGATCGCGCGCCACAGCCATGCCCGAGAGCTAATCACCGAGTCGTTCCTGCGGCCCGAGATGGTCTGCGACCTGGGCCATCCGCTGGGCGCGAACGGATTGGCACTGGTATCCACTGTCAACGATACCGGCTCGCAGCGGACGGTCTACCTGGTCGCTGCCGCTCAATAGCCGACAGCCCCGTTCCCCATCCGTGCCCCGGCCTTGCCATCCGTGCTACTGTGGATCACACCTTCGGACAGCACGGCTCGCAGAGCTGGGGCACGGGTTTTCACGATGACCAGTTGAATTTGCAACCAGTAGGAAGTAACGTAGGTCATATGGTCAAGCCGGTCAAATGTGAAGAGTTTTGTAACCGATCAAAAGCACGTTGGCCGTGCGTGGCATCGAGGCTCAATCGCCCTTCCGTCTGCCAGGAACGAACCAATGAATTCACGTTGCTGCCAACAACCAGCCAGTATGATGGCGGGTGGTTGTCTTCTGGTCTGCCTGTTCCTGCCTGGCTGTGACCATCGTTCAGCCGACATGAATGGTCCGCCAAGGGGCGTCGAGATGGCCAATTCAACAACCACCGAGATGGTGGTTACGATCGAGCAAGATGTCGCTTCCGAGACAGCAAGCGACGAACCCGAAAACGATGCCGTGGAAGCTGGGGCGACTTCGGAGGGCGAGACGCTGGCGACTCCCGGCGACTCGATGGACGACGTACCTCCCGATGGGTTGGCGGCAATGGATGACGCGTACAAGAGGTTCCAATTCGAGCTTGCCGCAAAACTGGCTGCCGAAATCCTCGAATCCGGTATCGAAGACAGGCATGTGTTGGAAGTCGCCGCCAAGTCGTGTTTTGCCATCCATCGTTTTTACGAGGCAGGTCGTTTCCTCCAGAAGCTTCAGGAAAAGGGCCGGCGGGACTGGGGCCTCAACCACCTGCCCCGTATCAACGCCCGCGATTATCCACCTCCTCAAGAAAGAAGTTTCCTGGACCACTGGCTGCCGTTAGTGGAGCAGGTTGCGGAGTACGAAACGCTTTGGGCCTACGAGCAACAGATTCGCCAGCGTGAAGCGAGTGCAGAACCAGACGATCTCCTGCCTCGCGTAGCGATCCAGACAAATTTCGGGGAAATCGAACTGGAACTGTTCGAAAACGAGGCCCGCCAGGCCGTCGCTCATTTCATTTACCTGATCGAAAGCGGCAGATACGACGGCTCGGAATTCCAGGGGGTTTCTCGCGTTGGGCTTCTGCAAACCGCCGAAAATGCATGGGGCGGGCAAGCCCCGCCCGGCTGGTACGACCCGGAAGCGACGCATGACGAGGCGGAAGAAACGACAGCCGATGAGGCCGAACCGAGCGAGATCATGGCCGAGGATTCCGCCGATTCACCACCGGTTTTTCCCAGTGCTCCGCTCCAGCGATCCGACGGGCCGCAGACGTGGGAATGTTTTGCCGACGATGCGCGTCCGCATTTCCGCGGTAGTATCTCGTTGGGCTGCTACGGCCGGAACGTCTATAGTTCCGAACTGATATTAGCCTGGATGCCCCAACCGCTTCTGAACCGCGACAGCCAGTTCGAGGTTTTCTCGCCGTATGCGGCAGAGCTGAGTGTATGGCAAGCCACAGCACAGAGGGAGGTGGACGAAGAGGGCGATCGCACGGACTCGTGGTTCGCGGCGGAATTAAGCCGTTTCCGTGCCGAATTGATGGAACGGCATAGCGAAGTCAATTCTGTTGCATTCACGAATTTTGGGCGTGTGGTTCGAGGCATCGAATTGTTGCCAGCCTTGCAGGATGGCGGCCGAATCATCTCGGCCCGAGTCATTCGTAAACGCAGCCATGATTACCGGCCAATCAGCACACCGACGTTCGCGGAAGAAGGAAGATTTGACGAGGCGATCAGGGAAGCACTCAACCTGCGGGAATCGATGGAAGCGCAGTATGGCCCGCAGCATCGGCTGACCTTGGACGCCGCCAATCAACTTGGCCTGGCGTATCTGGCTGCGGCAAACAATGTCGCCGCGCGGCTCCAGTTCGAGCGGGTTCATCAGGGGCGCGAAGCCGTCTTCGGCCTGAAACATCCACTGACGGCCGAAGCCCTGAACAACTTGGGAGTCGCGCACTTCCGCGAAGGCAACTGGACGGCGGCACGCCGACAATTCAGCGAAGCGCTGGCCTTTCGACGAACTGCGCTGCGCAGCAGTCACCCCGACACGGTTCAGTCGGCCGTTCATCTGGCCGTGGTGACCGGCGATCGCGACTCGATGGTGGGGCAGAGCAAATACTTGGCGCAGTTGGTGCGAGCAAACTTGAGTCCAAGTAGCTCTTCGGCGGATCTGCTGAGTGTCGTTGAAGCTCAAGTAAGACGCCCTGCTCTTCGCATTTCCCTAACAGAAACAGACATGCTTTACGCTGTTGATAGCGAGCGTATTCGTCGTGATGACGAGCTTTTTCAAGACCTCATACCGTCAATGCCAAGCTTTTGGCCGCGCGACTTGTATCGATTAGTCTTAATGGAATCTGCCATGCAATCCTGCGTTCATCCCAGTCTGGCGGAAACGGCGGCCGTGCTGCAAAGCGTTGTTTGGGGGCCCGCCCATCTGCAGACGGCCCTTGCGCTGTGCAGTCTGGTCGCCGAACCACCTTCCGAGAACAGCCCCCCCGACGCCCTGCAAATCCGACGGCTGGAGTATGCGTTGGACATCATTCAAAAGACCGTGGGAGACGATCATCATTACACGGCAGCAGCGCATCATAATCTCGGTGCCAACCTGCTTCGCATGCCGGGGCGGCAAGAAGAGGCTCTGAGGCACCTGGAAGCCGCCCAGCAGACCTGCCTGGCAGTGTTCGGATCAGAACATCCGAGGACGGCCACCGCCCTGGAAGCGATCGGCATCGCCGCGTTGCAGCAACGCGACTTGTTGAAAGCCAGAGCCACGTTGGAACAAGCAGCGCGAATTCGACGCTCGGTGTGCGGAGCCGACCACTTTCTGACGGCTCACGCCTACCACACCCTGGGACAGGCGATGTACCTGCTGGGCGATACTGATGGCGCACGGAGGCAGTTGGAATGGGCTCTTGACGTGTACGAAATGAACGACGAGCAGGTCAGTCTCGTGCATCAATGCCTTAACGATCTCGCCGTTGTGGCCAAATCGCAGGGCGACTTGGTTTTGGCTCGGCGGCTATTGGAACGGGCGAGCATTGACGATCCCGTCATCCGGGCCAACCTGTGGGCGCTGCGGGCCCAGATGGGAGACTGGGAACTCGCCGCTCACCAGCTCGAACGACTGCTGGATAGGTTTCGGAGTGGCCGGGGCGACGAGGCCCGCAAGAACGCGTTGAGCAATCTCGGCGTGCTGGCGCTGCGGCTCGGAAAACCTGACGTGGCAGCAAAACGTTTCAAACAAGTGCTGGACCTCGACGACCATGACGATACAGCGCTCAGCGGCCTGGGCAATGCAGCTCGTATCCTGGGGTATCTGGAGATCGCCGAGCAATGTCTGCAGCATTCGCTCCGGCAGCGGCAGAGGCAGTTCGGCAGAAAGCACCTGCGTGTGGCGCTGGCTTACGCCGAACTCGGGCGACTCGATCAGGCACGGGGCGACTACGCAGCGGCCCGAGAACGATTGCGAGAGTCGCTGGAAATCTCTAAGAAACTGCGTGGCCCGACAGCGCCCACGACGACCCAGGCGTTGCGGCGGTTAGGCGAGAATGCACTGATGTTCGGGCGAGCTGAAGAAGCAGTTGGTTACCTGGAGCAAGCCCTCGCAAATAAGCTCCGGCTGGCCAATGATCTCTTGCCCACCCTCTCCGAAGCAGAAGCCATGGCGCATGTGATGGGGTTCACCGAAAGGGATCTGCTGCTCGCAGCCCACGATCAACTCGAAAGTTCAGCAGCCACCGTGTACGATGTCGTGTGGAAGACTCGAGGCCTGGCGACTCAAGCGATCCAGACACGCCAAGACGTGCCGTGGACCGGAGATGCGTTGAAGATCGCGAACCAGCTTGTTCAAATTCGCGGCGAGTTGTCCAGTTTGATTCTCTGCCGGTCGCTGCCGCAGGCTGGGTTTAATCTCAGCGGATACGGACCCGACCCAGACGCATTGGCGACCGACAGGCTGCGCGAGTTAGGCGAGCAGAAGGAACGTCTGGAACGTCAACTGATGGATGCGAGCTCCGAATTCCGGAAAATGCGGCAGGCCCAGCGCGCGGACTACACCCAACTGCTCGACCTGATCCCAGACAAGGTGGCCGTGGTCGATATCATCAAGACGCAACCTTTCGCCGCGTCGGGCGGAGTAACCGAGAATTCTTCCCAGGGCCGTTACGAAGCCTTTGTATTGAAACACAGCGAGCGAACTGGTTCGGATGAAGCGTCCGGGATCGTCCGGGTCCACCTGGGGGAAGCGGAGCCGATCGATGCGGCTGTCGAGGCATGGCGAGGCCTGATCCGCTCGCGTGCCGGAGGCGCCACCCGCGCTCTGCGTTGGGATGCACCCGCCCAGATTTCCGAGCAGACTCCGCAGTTGTTCCTGCGTCGCTCGGTTTGGGACAAGGTCGCGCCACACGTGGCGGACAAAGCCGTTGTCGTCATGATTCCGGACGGAACACTGGCCCGGCTTCCCTGGTCCGCTTTGCCGGGAGATGAGCACGGTGCTTACCTGGTGCATCGTCACGCGATCGTCACGGCAACCTTTCCCCAGCAAATACTCGACTTGCTCTCCAGGCTCGACACGCAACCAGGTCAGTATTTACTGGTGGGCGACGTGGACTACGACCGGTCGGCCGTCGAATTCGCCGGCGCCGATGCGGGGATCGTCCAGGCGCGTAGCCCCGCTGGGTATTTTCCCGAAGAGGAATCGACAGATGACAACGCTCCGGCGGACGAAAGCTTCGATGATTCGGCTATGAGACGTCTGCTCGCTGGCGATTCCGCGATTCAGAATTCCGCTCAAGATGCTGGCGATTCCGTGATTCAGAATTCCGCTCAAGATCGATCTGCGGCCGGTCCTTGGAACAACCTGCCAGGCGCCGCTAAGGAGATTCAGCGCGTCGAGCGACTGGTCGCGACGACGAACCCCGTGTTGGTGCTCCAGTCCGCTGAGGCGACCGAGAGCCGCGTGCTGCACGAACTGCCTCGTAGCCGGTTCGTCCATCTTGCGACTCACGGCTTCTTTGCGGCGCCGCGCTACCCGTCCGCGCTGTCCACGCAACCGATGTCTTCCTCGACGACATTTTTTGACGCGCAACCGTTGCGCGGAGCGCTGTCGATCGCCCCCGGGATGGCAAGTACCGTCGTCGGGCGAAATCCCTTGACCTTGTCCGGCATCGTGCTCGCCGGAGCCAATCAACCACGGATGCGGGACGATTACGGACGCTACCTCGGGGGCGACGGCATTCTGACCGCCGAGGAACTGGCGGGGCTGGACATGTCGGCCACGGAACTGGTCGTTCTTTCGGCCTGCGAGACCGGTCTGGGCGAAGTCGCCGGTGGCGAAGGGGTCATGGGGCTCCAGCGCGCCTTCGCTTTGGCCGGCGCGCGATCCGTGGTCAGCACCCTGTGGTCCGTCGAAGATGCGGCCACGCTGGCCCTGATGACCGAATTCTACCGCGAGCTATGGCAGAACAAACGCAGCAAAGTGGAAGCTCTGCGCCACGCCCAGCTTACGATGCTGAGCCGATACGACGTGCAAGCCCAACAACTGCGAGACGGGCCGGAAGACGAGGAATCACTCGGAACCGCCGCCCCACTCCCGCCCTTCTACTGGGCTGCCTTCACACTGAGCGGTGACTGGCGCTAGGGCAGTTCCGGTCACGTTCGACGCACTCCGACCGTGAAACTCATGGCGACTGTAACCGAGAAACTCCGTCCTTATCGACGAATGTAAATCCGCCCGTAGTGAACTCGACCGGGCTCTGGGGCGATCCAACGAACGGTGGTGTCGCGGTTGTCGCTGTACAACTGGCGAAAGCTTGTCGTCGGATAGCCGTCCAGGTGCGTGATGAACTCGCCGGGCAGGGTGCGAAAGATGGCCACATCGGCGAATCGATCTGGCTCGCACGGTGCGGCGTGGACCTGTCCGGACACAGCTTGGGTGCGCAGATCGCGGGCTTTGCCGCCCGGGACGCCGCCGCGCGGTTGGGATGCACGGTCCATGCGATCCTGCCGCCGATCCTGCAGGCCCGTCGTTCACGGGACGAGCGTCCGACGCACGGTTGGACCAAACCGATGCCCGGCGCGTGATCGTGATCCACACGACCGACAGCCTGGGCTGTGCCGAGCCGCTGGGGACGCAGGACGTGTACG
>SKKK01000583.1 GCA_007121535.1 Planctomycetaceae bacterium
CGCTGTCGGCGATCGTCCAGGGCGCCGTCTGGTCCTTGCTCAGGAAGAAACTGATGTCGCGGCGGGCCAGCAGTTCCTTCAACCGGGCGCACGGCGGCGCGTCGCCCTCGGCCCGATGATGGATGCCCAGGTAGTAGATGTAGCTGCGCTCCTGGACCTGCTGCCGCGTGTGGACCTGAATCCCGTAGTGCCCGTCGTACAGGTACAGCGGTTCCTGCCAGGCGACCGGGCTGGCCAGCGGGTACAGGGGCACCAGGACACCATCGGCCGTCATCAGGACACTGGGGGACTCCTCCAGCGCGGTGACCAGTTCGTCGGACAGATCTTCCTCGGCGGGCTCCACCAGATCGGCGCCGCGCAGCCGATGGAGTCGAGCCCGGCCGCTGGCCAACGTCTCGGACCGGTCGCTGCAGACGCACAGGGTCGCATCGCCCAGGAAGTCGAACGCTTGCAGGATCTGGTGCAGCACGGGCAGGTACTGTTCCACGTGCTGCGCAGCCTGGTCTTCGTCCGGCAGCCCGCCGTGGGCCGACCCGTTGCGCAGGGCCAGGATCGCCTCCAGCGGGGTCAAGCGATGGTTGCCGCGCAAGCCCACCGGCCGCTCGGCGGTCTCGTTCAAGCCTTTCAAAGCCTCGGCTAACTGCGGAAACACCGGTTGGATGCCGACTCGCGGCAAGTGGCGGCGCAGGTTGTACAGCAGGGCGATCCAATCGCTGAAGAACGGCGAGCGGATCGCGGCGATCGCCCGGTTCAGGGCCCCGATGCTGTCCTTGGCGGTCCGGTCGATCTCGTCCCGCAGGTACTGACTGACCAACGGCAGGCAGACGGTGCGAAGCAGTTGGTACTCGGTAAAGCACAGCGCCCACCGCCGCTGAGACGCCGCAATCGCCGGGTCGAACACCAACCGGTACGGATACGCCACCGGATACGGGAAATCTGTCAACACGCGCGACGATGGCTGAATCATCGACACCATCCTTTCCAAAGCCCCAGTATAACAACGGCAGGCCATCCGGACGACAAGCGAATCCAGCACGTTGGACATGTGGCCGCGGATCTCCGAGACGCGGGTGCTTGCCTTGGCGGTTCGCTTCGCGGGAGAAACCACCCGAGCGGTGTTCAGATTGTGCGAGTCTCAGGTGAATCCCTTCTATCTCGCTTTGCTCCACTTCCTACGGCAAGGTATCAGCCCGGCTTTCGCGTCAGTCATGCTGTCTTGCGAGTCAATGTTCGCACATGAATGGTCCAATGGCTAAGGATCTCCTTGAGTCTTGGCGACAGTCCTCTCGCTTCTTCGCGCACATCAAACGTCTCGCGCCGATGACGGTGGTTTTCGGCCTCGAAAATCCCCTCGTTGTGAAGCCGTTGATCCTTGAGCACCAGGATCGGCAGATTGATGGCTGAAGCAATCGCACCTTCGATTTGGTTCCAGGCCGTCGGTATGTACTGGTCGGCATACAGTTTCTGGCGTTTGGACTGTTCGCGTTCGAACACCGCGTATGCGTGCGAGCGTTCCAAGCCCACGACCAGCGCACCGTGGCACTGGCTCATGATGTCTCTTACTTGGTCGAACGGTCGATCTTCGGAGAAACTAGGAGAGTTCAGCGACCGCACGTCCACCCCCAAATTCCTCAATTCCGTTCGCAAATGTTGCAGGAACTGCTCTTGTTCCAGTCGATGGCCGCTACCCACGCTAAGGAAAATAAACAGATCGGCCGGTACGCTGGGCGGCGATGCCTGGATATGAGCCGAACACCAGGTGATCATCATGTCCAGCACGTTCAGCATCAACAGCGCATCGCCTTCGTTAACCTGTTCCCATGGTTCCCCGCTGTGATGGGCCGCACGGATGCGGATACGGTTCGCTTCGCCCAGTCGGTCCAGTAACGCGGGTGGCAATTGCCCTGTCTGGCGCGCCGTGCCGATCAACTCGCCAAACGTCTGCCGTTCTCGGTAAGACGTTTGCCACGAATCGAACAGCTTCTTCAAGACGCCTTCCAGGCAAACGCCCGCTTTGGTTGCCGACTCACGATGCCGTTCGTTTTCAAAGTCGGTCAAAGCGCCATCAGCCAACACGATCAACCCGCGAGTGAGCCAATCGCTGTGACGATGAAATCGAGTACCAATTTCCAGCGTGTGTGCCATCATGTCTTCCAACGATCCACGGACCTGTACTCGAGGGATTCGAAATTTTTCCAAAGCCTGAGCCTGCCACTTCGATCCCCATGATTGCTTCCTGACCCTCGAACCACTAATGTAGGCGATTTCGGTCGGAACACAACAAGCTAAGTCTTGTCCCTGTAACGAGCCGGTGAATTCAGGCACCAGCCTGCGGCGATGCGATATGTACCTGTCAGCGCTTCGAGAATCGGCCGCTAGTAAGGTTTCGTGACGGTTCTCGGACGAGAACGTTCACGATACCTTGCTGGATAGCGTAGTCGTAAACCCTTATCACAAAACGAGTTGCGTCACAGAGCCTGCGTCAAGAGTGCAGCAAAGGGTCGTTTTCTGGGTTTTTGGGCGTTAGGCATTCGTGGAATGCTTGCGGCACGAACTTCAGGTTAAGAAACAAGCAAAAACGTGGCATGTTAATATGGGAAGACGATTTAGCCATTGCCGGCCACGATTTCGCATGTTTCCATACTGGGAATTCGTGACTCGTCCGCGGATCTGCGCCACTTGACGGTTAGACACAGCAGGGGTGCATCTCGCTGATCCGTCCGAATCGCCGCAGAATTGAATCGCTGGTAAGATTGTGGCCAAGAGTCTACTATACTTAGAGTCGTCACCGCACCCCAGGTTTGAGCTAAACTGGGCCGTTGTCGTGTGACGAGAGTCCAAGCCGTTCTTCGGGTACCCCGACCATTAGGAATCCCATGAATACTCCGAAATCCTCTCCCGCAGAATACGACGTCAACGAAGTGGGCGTCGTGTTCCGTCCACTGTTCCAGCTTCGGTCCTTGCCGATTGAGTATCGATGGGAAGTCAACCGACGCCATCCCTACTACCAGATGTTCTGGAGGATGGCTCAGGCGTACTACCAACAGCAGCCTGATGCACGCCCATTGGAGCAGTTGCTGTCTATGGGGGGGATCGCGTTTCTGAACGCTATTGGGGTTGGTGGTGATCCGCCCGACCCTGCAACCGAATTCGAGGAACTAGGGGGTGAGCAGATCAAAGCGGCATGGTTGTCAGGAGCCGTGCATCCAATCACGTTTCGCGCACTGGCAGGACTCTTTATCGCGATATTGCCCAAAGAGACGCTGCAGGGGATTGGTTCGCTACTGGTTGCTGCCTCGCGAGAGGAGAAGGAGGAAGGTCGTCTTCCCATCGCTGAAGCGTTATTCGAACTTCAGCGCCTAAACGCTCCTGGACTTGATTCATTCCCCGCCGAGCCCCTTGTATCGATCAATCCTGCGGCGTCGGCACGACAGGTCAACGAATCCATGAATGCCCTGTTGAAGGAGTGGAAGGAAAATCGAAACCTGTCGGAGCAGCGTAGCCGCACCGACAAGTATCCGGATTAACTGCGGGTGTGGGATCTGCGCGAAGGGTGGTCGGGCGGAACGTATGCCCCGAAGCGAGAGCAGAAGCTCAAGGAGATCGCGCAGCAACTAGGTATGCCCATTACGACAGTCTGCCATCACTACCAGAACGCGTTCGAACTGATCGTCGGACACCCGTATTCCCCTGAACTGTGGGTTCGGCTCATGGGACCTTTGAAACTATCCAGGCTGATGACACGAGATGCAGGACCAGTCAGCAAAAGTCGTCCAACCGCCACTCGCACGCATCGTCCTGTCCCGGAATCGGTTTTGATGGGTTCTGAAGCGGAGGCCGGAGACACTGGGCCGGTATCGAGTCAGGCTGATTCCGGCTTTGACAACGATGTCGCTGGACTGGTCGAGCGAATTCTGGAAATGATCCAGTCAGGCTTGGCGAGTGACCGGATCGCGCAGGAATTGGAGTTGTCAACGAATGCAATCGAGGCAATCGAATATCTGCGCGACAGAACGAACGAAATCTCCTGATCTGCAAATTCATCTCGAAAAATATCGCCGGCGTTAGTTGGTAACGAGGAGAAGGTGGATCCAACATGGATCGCCTTTGGCCGGGAGGCGTTGTCCCTGCCCGTGTTACTGAACTGCCTGACCAATGCTGTCGTCGGATACATCTCAGCCTGATCTGCTCGCCAACAACGAACAAGCGTTTCTGTCGCCCCATGAGTTCGTTCGTCTCAGTGGGCTGTCGCTTTCTACCGTTCGGCGATACCTCCAAGATGGCCGATTGCCCAAGGCCCAGCCCGGAGGACAACGCTGCCGCGTTCTGATTCCGCGCGCAGCCCTGGATCTAGTCGGACAGACCCGGCCGGAGGCCGACTTAGGTAAACGTACCGCCGACGCGGCGTCGCCTAACCTTGAACCAAAAACACCTTCTGGCGATTCGCCGTCACCGGGGCACCGACGAGGACCGTCCCCAGCATGGCTCAAACGTCGCCAATGATGGAGAACAGAACAACCATGCCTAAACCGCGAAAGAATGAGAAGATACGCTGTACTTACTTTGCGTGGACGTTGCGACAGCGAAATGGCATCTGGTACGCAGACGGACGGTCGAATACAGTCGATGCTGGGCGGCACTCGCTGGACGTTCGCAGCAAACAGGAAGCTTTGCAGCGACTGGCTGAACTGGATCAGATGCGTGCGGAGGACCTGGGGCTGATACCGCGTTCGGCAAGACTCGAATCGCCCACCACGCCGTTGTCGCTCGGCGAAGGCCGCAAGCTGTATGAGCAGCACGTAGCTCGCCCCCGAGTCACGGGGGGCGTCCGAAAATCAACGCAGAAGAAGTACTGCTCCGTGTTTGACAAGTTCCTGCCCTTCGCGGCCGGTCGTGGCGTCACTACCTGGAACGGCGTTACGTCGGAACTGCTTTGCGCCTACGTGGGGGACTTGGAGGCGAAGGGCTACGCCCACAAGACGCAATCCAACGAATTGATCACGCTCAAGCAAACTGCGAAGTGGCTGATCAAGCAAGGCCATCTGCAGGAAACAAGACCAATCGAGTTGAGCGTCCGCAAGGCGGAAAGCGAACGCGCCTACTGCTACCGCAGTGAGGAAGTACGGGCGATGATTGAGCACTGCCGAGCTAACAAGTGCCTGCACTGGTTGGCCAACGTGATCATCGCGCTTGCCTGCACGGGCCTGCGTATCGCTGAACTAGTGTCATTGCGTTGGGCGGACCTGGACTTCGAGAACGATCGCCTATCGCTGACGGACGAGACGGGACGACCACGTACCGAAGGACGCAAACGGCGGGAACTCAAGAGCGGCCGAAGCCGATCCTTCCCGATTCACCCGGCCTTGCTCGACGTCTTGCAGCGGATGCTGCGCGTTGACGCCTATGTGTTCCACGGACCGCGCGGCGGTCGATTGAAGCCCGATACTGTGCGTCGGATTCTGATCCGCGAGGTAATTGAACCGCTGACGGAGCGGTTTCCCTCGCCCACCGATGAGAAGGGATTCGGCGACGCGCGGCTCCACAGTTTTCGGTACTACTTCTGCTCGACCTGCGCCAACAGCGGCGTGCCCGAGCGGATGGTCATGGAATGGTTGGGGCACGTGGACAGCGAGATGGTGCGACACTATTATCACTTACACGACGAGGAGGCCCGACGCCGGATGGCGGACCTGGACTTCCTCGGCGGTGCCGGCGGATGTTCCGCTGGCGATGTTTGTCAGTAGGTTGTTTTTCAGAAGAAGGAGGTTGTCGAGCCAGCACTTGCTGGCGTTCGTGATGCTGGGCGGCACGCGGATTGGCACAGTTTTGTCACAGTTCAACTGTGCCAATCAAAAGTGTCGCCGCAAGTGCTTATCATCAAAGCACTTGCGGCGATGGTGTCGATCGAAGCGGAGGGCACGGGACTCGAACCCGCAACCCCATAAAGGGGCGCCGCATTTCGAATGCGGTTGCTAGCCATTCGCCTACCCTCCGGGCGATGTGTTCGTAGTTTTACGTCGAAGGGCCTCTTGAGGCAAGACCTGACGATCGATTCTTCGGATCGGCAAAGAACCAGGAACGGTCCGGATGGGGGAAACCAAGCTGTTTGTCAACCTGGTTCCAAAGCGGGGTTCCCGATTGGAACCGACGAAGGTTTTCACAAAACAGGTCGGTGACGTCGTCGTTACGCGTCCTTCCTTGTGCACCTACGTGGGGGGTGATCAGCACGTTGGGAAGTTCCCATAAGGGGCTGGCCGCCGGCAAAGGTTCGATTTCGGTGACATCCAGCCCTGCGCCTGCCAAGTGACCGTTGGACAGAGCGGCGATCAGATCGGATTCGTTGACGCAGGGGCCGCGAGCTACGTTGATCAGGACGGAACCGGGTTTGAGCAGGCTCAGTTCGCGTTCGCCGATCATGCCCCGTGTTTGCCGGTTCAAGGGCATTCCCAGAATCAGGATGTCAGATTGAACGAGTAGATCGTCCAGTCGATCGGTTGGCCATAAATGCTCGACTTCCGGAGGCCGGCGTACGGGATAGACATCGGTGGCCAAAATGCGGACTCGGTAGGGCGCCAAGACCTGGGCGATTCGCCGCCCGTTTCCGCCAAAGCCGACGATGCCGACGGTCGAACCGTGCAGGTCGAGCGTCGGCCGGCGGATGAATTCGCGTCGGACGGTTTGGCGGAAAAAAGTCGGCAAGCTTCGCAAGACGCCCAGCAGCAGGGCCATCGTCTGCTCTGCGACCTGGTCCGCGAACAATCCCGAGGCGCTGGTGACTTGGATGTCGGAATCGATGACCGCAGGCGCCAGGCAGTGATCCAGACCGGCGGCCGATGATTGGATCCACGTCAGACGTCCATGGCGCACGACCTGGTCCCACGGTACGGGCCGTTCTTTCGCGTGCCCGCAATAGATATCGGCTTCAAAAATCGCCTCGGGAATCCCCTGCTGACCTGCGTTGGTAATCGTCATGTTTGGGGCAGCGGCTTGGATCTGGTCCAGGTACCGGGGTTCGACGGCATAGCAAAGCACGATGTGCATAGCAGGTGGAGGCTCCGAAGCAGTGGGTAAGGGTCACTCGTTCCAGGGAAGCTGTGTCAAATTCCGGGAACGGAGAACGCGAAGTCGGAAACGAATCTCCGATTCTAATGTCAAAAAATGAAAACGCCAGCGACGGACCAGGCAGTGGCGGGAATGGTCTGGAAACCAACGTCCACATTTGATATGGTGCCCCGCGCCGATGTTTGGCCGCTAGGACGTTCGTCCGCCGTATTCTCTACTTCTCTACGATCGAGTCGACACATGAACAAGCGATGCATTCTTTGCTTGCTGGTAGCTGCTGTGCTCAGCCAAACCTTTGTGGAAACCGCGTGGGCCGTCCGGCCTTGGGAAAGGCTCCTGCCGTTTAAGCGAGTCGACGCGGATAGGGACAAGGAATATCTGCTGACCGAGAATCACGGCCCCTGGATGATCCTGGCCGCTTCGTTTGCCGGTCCTGGTGCAGAAGGGCAAGCCACCCGATTGGTCTATGAATTGCGACGAGATCTGAATGTCGAGGCGTACATTCACCGTGAGACGTACGACTTTACCGAACCCGTCCAGGGGTTGGGGCTAAACCGCTACGGAGGCCCCAAGAAGATGAGGCATGCCAACGCTGCCAAATTCGAAGAATTGGCGGTGCTGGTCGGGAATTATCCCCATGTCAACGATCCGGCGCTGACCAAGATGCTGGATCGGATCAAGCATGCTCGCCCGGAGTGCCTGGACATCGAACGAAACGAAGAGACCACTCAGCGTTTCGTCGGATTGCGAGAACTTCATCGCCGATTATCGCCCAGCAATCAGCGTCGCGAGCAAGGCCCGATGCGCAGCGCTTTCGTCACGCGCAATCCGCTGCTGCCTCGCGAGTTCTTCGTTCCCGAAGGACTGGATCCCTTGGTGGAACGCATGAATCGCGACCTGCCTTACAGTTTGCTGAAGAACAGGGGCCGGTACACCGTGCGAGTGGCCTCGTTTCGCGGTGCATCGACGATGAATCTGGACGAGATCCGGCGGCAGGGTCAGGGATTGCCCAGCAAGCTGGAAGAAGCGGAGATGCAGGCTCATCGGATGGTCAAAGCGTTGCGAAAGCAGGGTGTCGAGGCGTACGAGTTCCACGACCGGTATGAGAGCATCGTCACGGTAGGCAGCTTTGCGTCGTTGGGAAACGATCTGCCGGATGGGCGGTTGGACCTGGATCCGAGGATCATTGAAGTCATGAGGAGGTACGGGGCTGAGCAACAGCCGTTGCCCGGCCAAGCGTCCGTCGGATTGACTCCGCGAGAAGTGCAAGGTATCCCGTTCGATATCCAGCCCATGCCCATCGAAGTGCCGCAGCAATCGGTCGCCACCGCTTACGCGCCCAGCAACCGACTGTTCCGATAGGACGATCGGCTTTTGGAAGCTGGCCGGTTTGATGAAGCCGAGCAGGTCGTCGGGGGATTGCAGACATTGGCTGCTTGTTTCATGATGATTTGAGTCCTCTTTCGCGAGGACGCCGCCACATTCATCCCTGAAACCCGAATCCTGCACGAATTCCTCCATGCACAAACGAACTGCCATTGCCACCGCATTGCTGCTTTTTGCCACCTCCACCGTATCGGGTGACTCCGATTTCGCGCTCAAGGACGCATTGGAAAGTCACTTTCTGATCGGCGCCGCGCTGAACGCGTCCCACTTTGCCGAGACGAACCCGGCTCGGGAGGAACTGATCGGCCGGCAGTTCAACACGATCACGGCCGAGAACGTGATGAAGTGGCAGCCGATCCATCCCCGGCCCGACCGGTACAACTTCGCGGCGGCCGATCGGTTCGTCGCCTACGGCCAGCGGCACGGGATGTTCATCGTCGGCCACACCCTGATCTGGCATTCGCAGACGCCATCTTGGGTCTTCGAGGACGCCGACGGCGATCCGCTGGAACGCGACGCCCTGCTTGAGCGGATGCGCGACCACATTCATACGGTGGTCGGGCGTTACCGGGGGCGCGTCCACGGCTGGGACGTGGTGAACGAGGCGTTGAACGAGGACGGTTCGCTGCGCAACTCGCCGTGGCGACGCATCATCGGAGACGACTACATCGAGAAGGCATTCCAGTTTGCTCACGAAGCCGACCCGCAGGCGGAGCTTTATTACAACGACTACGGGATCGAGAACGAAGCCAAACGCAACGGCGCCATCGCGCTGTTGAAAGATCTGCAAGAAGCAGGCGTGCGAGTCACCGGCGTGGGGATCCAGGGACACGGAAACCTCATTTGGCCAACGGCTCAAGCCGTGGCACAGACGATCGAGGCGTTTGCCGACCTGGGGCTCCGGGTGATGATCACCGAGCTGGACATCAGCGTGCTGCCGTCGCGCTCGCGCGGAGTCATCGCCGATATCGGTCGTCGCGAGTCCGCGACACGCGGCAGCAATCCGTATACCGAGGGCTTGCCGGACGAGATGCAGCGACGACTGGCTCGCCGATATGCCGAGCTGTTTGAAGTGTTTTTGAAGTACCGGGACGTCGTGGATCGGGTGACGTTCTGGGGCGTCACCGACGGCGACTCGTGGCTGAACAACTTCCCGATTCGCGGCCGAACCAACCATCCGCTGCTGTTCGACCGACAAGGCGAACCCAAACCGGCTTACGACGCCGTGATGGAAACCGCCCGTCGCTTTTCGCAGACGACGGACGAGGCTCGCACGTTCCGAAATCCGATCCTACCGGGCTTCCACGGTTCGACTACGAAGAGAATGAACGGTGAGACGGAAACGCGCCGCGATAAGCACCCGGCCAGATATTTCTTGCTGGAATCGGGCGAAAGGGGTCGGGAGTCCTTTTCGGGGGACCCGCTTCCCATGTGGTAGCTCG
Source organism: Planctomycetaceae bacterium (assembly GCA_007121535.1). Taxonomy (GTDB): domain Bacteria; phylum Planctomycetota; class Planctomycetia; order Pirellulales; family Pirellulaceae; genus SKKK01. The sequence goes on from SKKK01000583.1 coordinate 9,891, forward strand.
TTGGCCGAAAACGACTCCCGACCCCGTTGCGTCCCCCATGCAACAAGGCCGCCTTCATTGGCAGGAAACTTCTGGCCGAGTGCTTAGCCGAACCAGGGTGCCGCGGTCGCGCGACGGACGTGCAGTTCGTCCACGACGGCATTGCCGCGTCGGGTGACCAGATACAATACCAATTCCGCAATTTCCTCGGATCCGATCAGATCCTGGACGGGGATATCGGGGCGTACGCCGGTTACCATGTCCGTCGCGACGCCACCGGGGCACACGACGTGCACTCGAACGCTGGAATCCCGCAGTTCTTCGGCCAGCGCCATCGTCATGCCGCGCAGAGCGTGTTTGGATGCCGTATACGCGCTTTGCAGAGGATATCCTTTGACGCCTACCACCGAAGCGATGTTGACGATGAAGGCTCGAGGTGCTTGCCGTAACAAAGGCAACGCCTCGCGGCACAGCAGATAGGGTGCTCGGGCGTTGATCGTCCAGCAGCGATCGAGATCTTCGGTACGCGTTGCGTCCAGCCGAGCGGAGTGGGTGATCCCTGCATTGTTGATCAGGATGTCCAGCCGCCCGAACTTGTCTCGCGTTGTCCGTACCAGTTCCTCGATGTCCGCTTCGCGAGCCAGATCGGTGATGACCACCTCGGCTCGCCCCCCAGCCTGAACCACCAAGTCGGCCGTCTGAGCCAGCGGTTGGATCGAACGAGCCGCCAGCACCACCGTGGCCTCTTCGGCCGCCAGCGCCCTACTGATCGCTCGCCCGATTCCACGACTGGCCCCCGTCACGATTGCCACGCTTCCCGCCAGGCGTTTCGCCATCCCGTTGCCCTCCTTCTGTGTTTGTTCGCGGAAGGGGTCGGAAGTCGTTTTTGCTCTAGTGCGTTGTCCAGGCGAAAAATGCGGATTGTGAGCGGCACGGCGCTAGCCGCCGGTTCTGCACGCCAACGGCGGCTAGCGCCGTGCCGCTCACTCATCGCGACCCCAAGATTTCGCCTGGACAACGCACTAGCCGACGTTCGGGAATGCTGCAACGGATCGTACGTCGATGGCGGAAGATTGACGAGGGGGCTGGTTTCGCGATACCATGCCACGAATTGAACGACACCTTGATCGAACCCTCCAGTGCCCGGACCAGGTCGACGGTGGGGGCAAATTGGCAAGCGAAAATCGAATCATGGCGGTGCTGACATCCACTGACGTACGGCAGAAGAATCTCTTGGAAGACTATGCCCCCCAGGTGGGCGTTTACGATGAATTGTTGGACGCCCAGGGGCAACCTCGGTCGGGTTGGCAGACGTTTTGTCGACAGTTGGGCGAATTGGCCCCCGGCGAGTTCGCTCGCCGGTGGGATCAGGCTCAAAGTCTGCTCCACGAAAACGGGATCGCCTATGGTGCGTATGGGGATTCGGAAAATCCTTTGCGTCCCTGGGTGGTCGACCCTTTGCCTTTGTTGATCGCCGCCGAGGCGTGGGAGCGCGTCGCCAAGGGGCTTGCACAGCGAGCCCGTCTGATGGACCGGTTACTCGCCGATTTGTACGGGCCTCAGACTCTGATCAACCGTCGCGTCTTACCGGCGGATTTGATGTTTCGCCATCCTGGCTTCTTGCGGGCGTATCATGGTCAGCGCCCGGCTGGTAATCGGTTCCTGACCTGCTATGCCGCCGATCTGGCTCGAGGCTCCGACGGTCAATGGCGGGTGCTGGCCGACCGCACCGAAGCTCCTTCGGGTTTGGGATTCGCGCTGGAGAACCGGATTGTGGTTTCGCGGATGCTGCCCGACGTCTTTCACCGTTGTCAGGTGGAGCGGTTGGCGCCGCACTTCATCGCGTTGCATCAGGCGCTGGCCGAATCGGCGCCGCAACATCGCGAAAATCCTCGCATCGTGCTACTTAGCCAGGGACCGGGCACTTCGAACTATTTCGAGGACGCGTACCTGGCTCGCTATCTAGGCTATACGCTGGTCGAGGCGGGGGATTTGGCGGTCCGCAACGGTCAGGTCATGTTGAAGACTTTGGGGGGGCTGCTGTCGGTGGATGTCGTCTTTCGACGGCCGAACAGCGAGCATTGCGATCCCTTGGAATTGGCATCCGACGCCAGCAGCGGGATCGTCGGCCTGCTGCAAGCGGCGCGCGAGCGGACGGTGACCATCGCCAACACGCTGGGGGCCGGACTGGTCGAATCGCCCGGGTTCATGGCCTATTTGCCTGCTTGCTGCCAGGAATTGTTGCGCGAGGACCTGCTGCTGCTCAGCGTGCCTACCTGGTGGTGCGGCGATCCGGCGTCCAAGAGTCACGTGCTGGACCACTTGGACGAATTGACGATCCGCCGAGCCTATCGGACCAGGGGGCAGGATCTGCCCTTCCATCGCCAGTTGCAATCCTGGTCGAAAGACGAATTGGCGGCCGCCATCCGGCGTTCGCCGCACGCCTTCGTGGCTCAACAACGCATCGATCGATCCGCGGCTCCCGTCTGGTCCGACGGTGGGTTGAAGCCGCAGCGCATCGCATTGCGATCGTACGCGGTCGCCACCCCGGAAGGTTTCGAGGTGATGCAGGGTGGACTGGTGCGGGTATCGCAGAGTTCTCGTCCGCTGGACCTGTCGATCCTTTCGGGCGAAGGAAGCAAGGATGCCTGGATCGTCTCCCAGCAGCCCGTCAGTCCGATCAGCCTGCTGCAAACACAGCCACAGACTGTCGAGCTGAGGCGAAGCGGCGCGGAACTGCCCAGCCGAGTCGCGGACAATCTGTACTGGCTGGGAAGGCACATCGAACGATCGGAAGCCGCCGCACGGCTGTTGCGCACCACCATCCTGCGGCTGACCAGCGAGACCGAATTCGAACAGTTGCCCGAGCTGCCCATGTTGTTGCGAGCGCTGGCCGAACAAGGTCAGATCGAACCCGGTTACGTTGTCCAAGGGATCAGTGTTCCGCTGCCCGATCTACGGCGTTCGCTGCCGACATCGGTGCTGGACCAGCACCAGGTGGGCAGTTTGCGTTTCACCGTCGGGCAATTGTTCCGCGCCGCGACGCTGGTCCGCGACAGGATATCGACGGACAGTTGGCGGATCATCAGCCGCATCGACCAGCACTTCCGCCCTTGGCCTCGCTACGCCGGGGTGGACCTGACCGACCTGCTGACCATGTTGGACCAGATGATCATCGATTTGGCTGCATTCAGCGGCATGGTCATGGAGAGCATGACTCGCGGAAACATCTGGCGGTTTCTGGATCTGGGGCGGCGTTTGGAACGAGCGTTGCAAGTGATCTGCCTGGCGCGCAGCGCTCTGGAGCACGCCCGGGAACTGACCGGCCCGGTGCTCGAGACGCTGTTGGAGGTGGCCGACAGCCTGATGACCTATCGTGGTCGTTACCTTGCCAGCCTGCAGCTAGGCCCGGTGATCGATCTGTTGTTGACCGATGACACCAATCCCCGTTCGCTGGCCTATCAGTTGGTGGTGTTGGCCGAGCACGTGGAACGCCTGCCGCGCGACCACTCGCAGCCGCTGCTGGCGTTGGACCAACGCTTGGCCATCGGCTTGTTGCACGACATCCGCATGATCGACGTCCCGATGCTGGCCGATCTGCACGCCCGAGGCCAATCGGCGCCGTTGGTCGAGCTGTTGACGGCTTTGGAAGAGCGGTTGCCCAAACTGTCGGACGCCATCAACCATCAATATCTGATCCACGCCGGCCCAGCTCAGCAGATGACGGAGATCCGAATGGAGACGCCGACGTGAAGTACCGCATCACACACCTGACGCGTTACGCCTACAGCACGGCCACGCCCGTCTGCCACAATTTGGTGTACTTGACGCCACGACAGACCCCTCGGCAACGCTGCCGCGATTTCGTTCTGGAGATGTCGCCCGATCCGGCGCACCTGACCTCTCGGCGGGACTATTTCGGCAACCAGTCCAGTTATTTCTCGATCCATCAATCGCACGCGGGATTGAAGGTAACCGCGCGCAGCCTGGTAACGCTGGCGCCGGTCGAGTTGCCGGTTGCGGAAAAATCGCCAAGCTGGGAAGCGATCCGCGACGAACTGCCCTCGGTGCGGACACCCGAGTGGTTGGACGCATACCAGTTCGCGTTCGATTCGCCGTGTGTCAAGAGTTCGGTCGAGTTGGCCCAGTATGCTGCGGAATCCTTCTGGCCGCAACGCCCTGTCCTTCAGGCAGTGGCGGATCTCAATCGCCGCATCCATCAGGACTTTCGTTACGACACTGAAGCCACCTCGGTCACCACGCCCGTCCATGACGTTTTCCAGCATCGCCACGGAGTCTGCCAGGACTTCGCCCACGTGGCGATCGGATGCTTGCGATCGCTGGGCCTGGCGGCCCGCTACGTCAGCGGCTATCTGCGCACGCTGCCGCCGCCGGGCCAACCACGCTTGGTCGGCGCGGATGCCTCGCATGCCTGGTTCGCCGTCTATGCCGGATCGTCTGGCTGGGTCGATTTCGATCCCACCAACCAGTTGCTGGTCGACACCGATCACATCACGCTGGCCTGGGGCCGCGACTACAGCGACGTCGCTCCGGTTCGAGGCGTCTTTGTCGGCGCGGGCGCCCACGACGTCACCGTCAGTGTGGACGTCCTTCCCGAAGAAGAATGATCCAAATCGACGAAACCAAAACCGGCGACAGTGCCGTTCACGGCTAAACAAGCCGGAGAAACCCGGGCACGATTTCCGTTCGGTGAGGAGAACTCGCGATGGGCTTGGGTGGAATCGTCGGTCTGGACGGATCGCATGTTGACGGCGTTGGAAAACGGTGTCAATGAAGGACGGTTCGGAGCGAGGGGCGGCCGAACCCAATCGGCCGTCCCTACCCCTATCCATCATCCTGTCGCGGCGCGACGCGAATGGAAGATGCCGTCAACTGAACAACTGCCATCGCCCGACGGCTTCGAAAGCGTTTTCGTAGTGCTCGATCGTCGGGGTACGGCAGTCTGCGGGCCAAGTGACCGCGATCACGTCAAAACGAGCGGGGGATTCCAGCAAGCCGTGCCGTTTCAGGAAAGCGAGCGCCAGTCGCGTCAGCCGGCGCTGCTTCTGCGGGTCGACGGCATCGGCGGGATGCCCCGCCTCGTGCGAGCGTCGCGTCTTGACTTCGACGAACACGATCGTCGAACCATCCACGGCGACCAGATCGATTTCGCCCAAACGCTGCCGATCGGAGCGTGCCACGATCTCGTACCCCTTCTTTCGCAAGAATCGAGCCGCTGCGGATTCGCCACGCTGACCCAGCGTCGCTTCACGCCGCCAGCGGGAAACCAGCTCACCGAATCGAGCCCAGATTCTCAACGCCACCGTACTCCGGCAGGAAAGGGATCGAACGAACGGGGAACGGCCGATCTACCGGGAATTGGCAGCCTGCTTGGTACGACGTTCCTTCAAGCGGACCGCCTTGCCGACCCGTTTGCGCAGGAAGTACAGCTTGGCTCGGCGGACCACGCCCGACCGCTTGACCTCGATCTTCTCGATGCGGGGCGAATGCAGAGGAAACTTCCGCTCGACGCCCTCCCCGGCCACGATGCGTCGCACGGTGAACATCTGGCGAGTTCCACCCCCGCTACGGGCGATGACCGTGCCCGTAAAGATTTGGACGCGTTCCTTGTTGCCTTCCAGAATCTTGGTGTGGACATCGACGGTATCGCCGATCTCAAAGAAGGGCACTTCGGCCTTCATGCAAGTCTGTTCGACCTTATTAAGAAGCGCTTGTTTGTTCATGATCGTTCCTTTTCCTCTTGGGCACCGATCTGGCTGTCCGGCGGGTCCAACAAATCGGCTCGCCGCTGTTTTGTTTTTTCGTAGCTCTGCTCACGTCGCCAACGGGCGATCTCTTCGTGGTTTCCAGTCAGCAGGACCTGCGGTACAGTCAAGCCTCGATATTCACGAGGCCGTGTGTACTGGGCAGATTCCAGCCACCGATTCCCCGGCGAAAACGAATCGTCTCGATGACTGTCCGCCTGGCCCAACACCTCGGGTACCAGACGGATCACAGCGTCGATGACGACCATCGCGGCGACTTCGCCCCCGTTCAAGACATAGTCGCCGATCGAAATCTCTTCCGGCTGAAGAAGATCGATCACCCGCTGATCGAACCCTTCGTACCGGCCACACAACAATACCAATCGTCTCCGTTCCACCAGTTGCTCGACCCGCTGTTGGTTCAGCGGGCGACCCTGCGGCGTCAACAGGATCACGTGTCCGGGCGAATCGCCCTGCTGCTGGATCGATTCGACGCATTCGACGACCGGCTGGACGCACAGGACCATGCCCGGCCCACCTCCGTACGGTCGATCATCGACTTTCTGATGCTTATTCCGAGTCCACTTCCGCACGTCGTGGATGTGGACCTGTACAAAACCTCGCTCGATCGCCTTGTTCAACAGACTCTGCCCCAGATAACCGGGAAACATGTCCGGAAACAGGGTCACCACATCGAAACGCATGATCTTTAGTTCTCGTCAATTGTCCTTGCCAGGTTTTCCCGTAGCCACGGTCGCCAGACCGTGGGAAGTGCGAACTCTGGCGAGTTTCGGCTACTCGGTTCCGAACTCTGGCGAGTTCGGCTACGGAAAGACGAAGCCAGGACCATCTTAGGGCGCCGGTGGCGTCTCCGCAGGCTCGCCACCGGCCGGAGCCCCCGATGCTTCCACCGCTTCGGGGCCGGGCGCTTCGGCGCCAGACGCCTTCGTTTCACCGGCATCGGCGACGGGCTTTTGGGGCTCTTCTGCTGCGGATGTCGCTGCTTCGGTAGCAGCCGCCGCGGGCTCGGTAGCCTTTTCCGCCGGAGCAGCCTCTTCCGCCGCGGGAGGTTCTTCTTGTTTTCTGGCGACGACCATCGGCGGCGGGGCCGTCGGTTTGGTGGCTGCCAGTCGCTCCTTTGCCTCGCGCTGTTTCTCCAGATGAGTGCCGTTGGTGCCATACTTCTTGATCAGCACGGCCACCTTTTCGGTCGGCAACGCACCGACACTCAACCAATAATCGATTCGCTGGGCATCCAACACCGCTCGCGCATCGGTCTCGCGGACCATCGGGTCGTAATGACCAAGCTCTTCGATCACACGTCCGTCGCGCGGTGAGCGGGAATCCATTGCGCAGATGCGAAAGAACGGCCGATGTCGCCGCCCCAATCGCTTCAACCGAATACGTACTGCCACTGACTACTCCTCGTGAACTGGGAATGATCGCGACGCCGGACAGCCATGCGGCATGACCGCACCCGGCTCCGCACGGAATCAATTCTTGCCTTTTTCTGAGCGCTTCTTGCGGCGCAATTCTTTCTCACGCTGTTTCTTCATCTTGGCCCGCTCTTTGGCCGTCAACCGTTTTCCGGTACTCTTCTTGACCCGAGGGCCCCGGCTGCCGGGATCCAACATGCCAGAGCGTTGAAGTTCTTGGACTGCCCGCATGCGATCGCCCATCCCTTTGCCGGCCATGGACTGCATCAGCGGGGCCATCATTTCGTATTGCTTGATCAATTGATTGACAAGCTGCGGCTCGACGCCCGCTCCCCGGGCGATCCTCATGCGGCGGCTGGGGTCGATGATCTTCGGGTGTCGTCGTTCGGCAGGGGTCATCGAGTCGATGATCCCGACCGTTTGACGCATGGATCCTTCGGCGTCCTCGTCCTGCAACAGCTTCTGCATGTCGCCCATGCCGGGCATCAGCCCCATCATCTTTTGCATCAGGCCGGGCTTGGCCATTTTGAGAAGCTGGTCGCGGAAATCGTCCAGCGTGAACTCGCCCGCCCGCATCTTCGCCTCTAGGGCGGCCTGCTCCTCGGCGGTCTGCACTCGCTGGACCTCGTCGACCAGGGCCACCACGTCGCCGTGCCCCAAGATCCGCCCCGCCATGCCTTCCGGCCGGAACGGCTCCAGCGAATCCAAGTGCTCGCCGGTACCGATGTACTTGATCGGGACCCCCGTCACCTTCTTGACCGACAACAGCGCGCCGCCGCGAGCGTCCCCGTCCAACTTGGTCATGATCACGCCATCCAGTTCCAAAGCTTCATTAAACGCTTTGGCACTGTTGACGGCGTCCTGACCCGTCATGCCATCCACCACCAGATAAACCTGGTCGGGCTGCACCCGCAGATCGATCCGCTGCAGTTGCTGCATCAGCTCCTGATCGATCGCCAAGCGACCCGCCGTGTCCAGGATGACAACCCGGATCCCCTCGTCTTTCGCCTTGCGCACCGCATCCTGGCAAACACGGACGGGATCCTGAGCCCCCTTTTCGGAGTAGACCGGAACGTTCAACTGCTGGCCCAGCACGTGGAGCTGTTCGATCGCCGCCGGACGCTGCAAGTCGGCCGCGACCAGCATGGGACGGACGTTGCTATCCAACAACAGCCGCGATAACTTGCCGCACGTCGTCGTCTTTCCCGAACCTTGCAAACCGCACAGCATCAAGACGGTCGTATCTTTTTTCAAATGCAACGACGCATCGACCGGCCCCAGCAATTCGATCAACTGCTGATGAACGATGCCCACCAATTGTTGGCTGGGATCGAGTGCCAACAGCACCTTTTCGCCCATCGCCTTCTCGGTGACTTCGCCCATGAAGTCCTTGACCACCGAATAGCTGACGTCCGCCTCCAGCAACGAGGTTTCGACCAAACGCAAGCCGTCGCGCATATTGCTCTCGGTCAACTTGCCCTTGCCCCGCAGGGATTTGAAGGCAGCTTTGAGACCGTCTTGCAGTGATTCAAACATCGCGACAACCAGGGAAACAAACCGGAGACTTTTGCCGTCAGGACCCAACATCCTTGGACGATTCAAGATGCCCTGTGACCGCTGGCGGACAGAGCGAAGCCAGCATCTTAGCCGATAGCTCGATTGCTTGTAAATGGGCAACCGGCTGCCGAACCACATAGAAATCACTCGATTGGCCCGGAAATCGACACTTCACAGCCGCCATCTTCCAAAACCAAGGGTGAATGAGGCCTGTTCGGGTGGCAGTACTTTACCTATATTAGTGCATCAAAGAACGCTTCCCGATCAAGGGTTGGACCGCACTACCACGCAGGGTTGCTACTGTTTTCCGTTTTGTTGGCGATGACCCTTGAAAGCCCGTTTCCCAATTGGTAAACTTCGCGGTTTTCCAAGTCGAAACGTAAACACTAGTTGGCCGGACAGGTCCCCACGGTAACGTGTGGATCGGCGGAGGTGGGAAATTGGCTGGTTCGAAGACGTACATGGCGAAGCCTGGCGAGGTTGAACAGAAGTGGTGGGTCGTCGATGCGACGGATCGAGTGCTGGGTCGTTTGGCCAGCGATATCGCCACAGTTTTGATGGGAAAACATCGGCCCACCTACACGCCGCATGTGGACACGGGCGACTTTGTGATCGTGACCAATGCAGCGAAGGTCAAGTTGACTGGCAGAAAGCTGGAAACGAAGGTCTACACCTGGTATACGGGATACCCCGGGCTGCGATCCGAGACCGCAGCCAAGCGGATGGAGGATCATCCCGAGCGGATTCTGTACGACGCGGTTCGTCGGATGTTGCCCAAAAACAAGCTGGGACGCAAAATGTTGTCCAAGCTCAAGATCTTTACGGGCCCCGATCATCCACACCAGGCTCAGCAGCCTGAATTGGCGGACTTTGGCGGTAAATAGCACCCAGTTTGGCGGTTTGCAAATCCTCATATAACCATCGACTTAGAGTGAAGCAGAAGCTATGGTAGCGGTAAAGAAGGACAAGATTACGGGTGATGCGCTCGGGACGGGGCGCCGCAAGACGGCAGTGGCTCGAGTTCGCGTTCGAGCGGGCACGGGGCAGATCACCGTCAACGACCGTCCACTGGAAGATTTCTTCACGATCGAACAGGATCAGCGTCTGGTCACCGAGGTGCTTGAGGTGGTGGGCCAGCGGGGATTGGTGGATGTCTGGATTCGCGTCAGCGGCGGTGGGACAACGGGCCAAGCCGGGGCCTGCCGCATGGGGATCGCGCGAGCGTTGGTCAGCTACGACAGCGAACTGTTTCCCACCCTGCGAAACGAGGGATTTTTGACCAGGGACAGCCGCATGAAGGAAAGAAAGAAGTACGGGCTGCACGGCGCTCGACGTGGCGTCCAATTCTCTAAGCGCTAAGCACTTGTCCGGATACTTCTTGGTGAAATCAGCTAAAAC
>SKKK01000141.1 GCA_007121535.1 Planctomycetaceae bacterium
GAGCGTTGGTGGGGTTGAGATGTGGGACGTGAGAACAAGTTGAAATTGGGAACGAAGCGATGATGCGAATGATGGGCGTATTGCTTGGCGTCGGGTGTTTGGTGATCTGCGGTTGCGGCGATGGCGCCGGGTTGGGGACTGTCACGGGGCAAGTGACGATGGACGGACAGCCGCTGGCGAACGTGATGGTCACGTTCGTTCCGATCGGCGGCGGAAACGCTTCGACCGGGGTGACCGACGCTTCTGGCCAATATCAGTTGGTGCATCCTGCGGGGCGCGGAGCCGAAATCGGCACGCACACGGTGCGCGTGACGACGGTCCAGTCCGAAGCGGGCACTTCGGTAGACGTACCTACCGACTCGGAAGAATACATGAGGACGCAGATGGGCGGCCAGGATTATGCTCAGGCTTCCCGGTCGGTGGAAGAAACGATCCCGGCCCGCTACAACACCCGATCGGAATTGACCCACGAAGTGACGGCCGGCAGGAACGTAATCGATCTGACGCTGACCTCCAGCTAGATAACACACCCTCATGTTGGTTGTTTTTCGGCGGGGTCCACTTCGTACTAGTGCTTTGAGTGTCACTTAAAGGGAATATAAAACCAACTTTTGGGGTATTGGTTCCGTTTTTTTCTCTCGTTTCGGAAAAATATTGGGATTATTGCTTGCCTGACCGACCTGAATGCTTTAAGCTAACCGGTTAGCTTGTTGCTATCGTGATTTGTACCCCAAAGTCTGTTCCTTTGCGGTAGTTGTCACGGGTAGCAGATCTTCTTTTCCGTCATAGAAAGCAGGATCGGAGGGCGCGATGATCCGACGCAGAGCAGTCTTGGGGTTCACTCTTGTGGAGCTGTTGGTGGTGATTGCCATCATCGGCGTTCTTGTGGCGTTGTTGTTGCCCGCGGTGCAGGCCGCCCGCGAGGCGGCGCGGCGTACGCAGTGTTCGAACAACTTGAAGCAGTGGGGGTTGGCAATCCACAACTACCACGACACGCACAATCGCTTGCCTCCGAATCAATATCGGTGGGGGCTGGGTCAAGACATGGGCTGGTGGTATTCCGGGGCAATCAATGTATTGCCTTATTTGGAGCAAGGGCCTCTGTATGATCGGATCATGTCCGAGGCAAGGCCTCGTGGCCCGGGGCTGCCGATGCCTTGGAGTCGGTGGGAGGGCTGGACGGTCAGCATTCCGTCGTTTCAGTGCCCTTCGGACACCGAGTTGAACGATCCCAGAGAATCACCCGCCGTCTTGAACTACAAGTGGAGCGTGGGCGATACGGTTCGCTGGAATCACGAAGATAATCAAGGAATTGGTCGCGGCATGTTTTCGGCTGGTCGCGCGTTGAGGATGGCGGATGTGACCGATGGCTTATCCAACACGATCGCGATGGGCGAGTTGGCAGGTGGCGGCGGTCCACGAGACATTCTTGGTGGTGTGGCGTTGAATGTGGGGCACGTAGATCAACGAGGTGTACCCGCATTGTGTTTGGCTCGGATCGACCCGGACAATCCACGGTTTTTATCCGGCGATGTCCGTACCGATTTCCGGCCTCACACGGGTCGCGCCTGGGATGGTCGGCCCTACTTTGTGGCGATGGCGACCGCCGTACGGCCCAATGGTCCGTCCTGCCAGGAAGGTGGGGTTGACGGTTGGTTCCAGTATGCGACGCTCTCCAGTCGACACCCCGGCGGCGCTCACGTAGTGATGGGCGACGGGTCGGTTCGTTTCATCAGCGAGACCATCAATGCGGGTGATCCAACTGCTCAGGAGGTCTCCTCGGGAGCATCACCCTACGGGGTCTGGGGTGCTCTTGGAAGCCGCAGCGGTGGCGAGAGTCTTCGAGAGCAGTGAATCGCTTTGACGATGGAAGCATTGTTGCCCGGTTCTCGCTTCGTAAGACGAAGAACCGGGCGAGCGTCGGTAGGGTTCGCCAAATGGGGTGCTGATTAAGTTGGACTGAGGAACGATACGATGTTGCGAATGGTTGCTGTGTTGCTTGGAGTAACGTGTTTGGTTGTTTGCGGTTGCGGCGATCTTTCCGGGTTGGGGACGGTCACGGGACAGGTGACGATGGATGGCCAGCCGCTGGCCAACGTGATGGTGACGTTTATTCCCACCGGCGGTGGCAACGCCTCGACGGGAGTGACGGACGCGTCTGGAAACTATCAGTTGGTCCATCCTGCGGGACGCGGAGCGGAGCTGGGCACGCACACGGTGCGAGTGACGACGGTCCAGGCAGAAGCGAGGACCATGACGGATGTGTCTTCGGACTCGGAAGAGTACATGCAGATGCAGGCGGGTGGCGAAGATTACGAGCAGTTATCTAGATCGGTGGAAGAGAAGATCCCGTCCCGCTACAACACCCAGTCGGAATTGACGCACGAAGTGACGGCCGGCGCCAACGTGATCGATTTGGCACTGACGTCCAGCTAGCAGCGATACCCGTGTTGCAGCGCTGCTGCCGAAAGACTTCGTTCTTCCATCCTGGTGTTGCGGGGAATTGAGTCGTGAAGACGCAGCTCTGGAGGGCAAGATCTTTGAGGGTGGTGCCGGCATGAAATCCCGTCGGCGTTCGTATCGAATCTCTTGGCGCGTCGCTGTGTTCGCCGGGCTGCCTGTGTTGATCGTGTGTGCGTCTGCATGGTTTTTCGGGCGGTCCAATCCGCTTCTATCGAAACGCCCCAGCCCAGTCGATCTGCCCGTTCGGTCCGACTTGGTTTTGCCCGTGTTGGCGGAACGTTCTACGATGGGGCTGCTGCAGGACGAGGCGATGACCGTCGCGGAGCAACTGCTGGCCCGCTACCCGGATGCTCACGAGGCGTTGCATGTGATGGCGATGCTGCACGTGGGCTTGCGGCAGCGTGGCGAGGCGGAGCGGTTATGGCGGCGCTGCATCGAGTTGGCTCCGACCGAACCGATGTACTACATCAATGCGGCGGGTGCCGCGCTGGACCAGGGGCAGGGCGAAGCGGCTGTCGAAACGTTGCACCGGGCGTTGGCGGCCGGATGCGAACCGACCGGTGTCTACCATCAATTGGCCGCGGTGTTGAACCAGTTGGGACGCCTGGAAGAGGCGGTCGAGGCACTGGAGCAAGTTCTGGAGCGTTACCCGGATTCGGCGGAGGATTGGTTCTTCCTGGGCCAGACACAGAGTAAGCTGAACCGGTTCGCGGAAGCCGAGGCCAGTTTGAAACGAGCGATCGCATTGGGGCCCGCGCCGGCCAATGCGTTTCACGTCTTGGCGAACGTCTGTGCGGCTCAAGGAAAACACGAAGAAGCGGCCGAGTACCGTCGGCAGCATCGGGGCGTCGAGGCACACGAGCCGAGTGAAGAGCCTGAGACGCCTGCGATTGCCCAACGGGTGGAAAGTTATCTGGGCGAATCGTTGAGAATCGCGCTGTTGACCTTGGACGAAGCAGCGACCGTGTACACTCGCCGTGGCGATCCGGACACGGCCGAGATGCTCCGTCTGCGCAGTTTGGCTCTCGATCCCGCGAACACCGGCATCTTGCGGGAGCTGGGCGCGTTGTACTTGGACCAGCAGCGTTGGGCCGACGCCCGGGTGGTGGTGCAACGGTTGATCCAATTGGAGCCCGACAACTTGACCGAACACCTGAATCTGGCCCAACTGGCCATGGCATCCGGCGATGCTCCGACGGCCGAAGCGGCTTTCCAACGGGTGATCGACCTGCGTCCCGACGCGGCGATCGCGCATTACGGACTGGCCCGGCTGTACTTGCAAAGTCAGCGGTTGCGCGAGGCGCGGCTGGCTGCCGAGGAGGCGAATCGCTGGCAGGCGACGACCGACAGCCTGGAACTGCTTGCGGAGATCTGCCAGCAGATGGGGGATCAGCCGGCAGCCCATGCGGCTCGCGAGCGAGCCCGTCGCTCGAGAGCCTTGGAAGCTTCCCCCACAGCCATCTTTCCCGAACAATCCGATCCCCCATGAACTTGCGCCGCCCCCTGATGATGCGTTCCCGAAAGACCCTTTTACCAAGCTGTTTCATGCTGGCACTGCTGCTGGTGGTGGTCCCGTCGCGGGCCGAGTCGGTGCTGCGGATGACGGACGTGACGGCCGAATCGGGGATCGCTTTCGTGCATTCGCACGGCGGGTCGGGGCAGGGTTATATCGTCGAGGGCGTGGTGGGCGGTTTGGCGTTGTTCGATTATGACCGCGATGGGTTGATCGACATCTACTTCCTGAACGGGGCGCCCTTGCGAGGCACGGAGGTCGATACACTGCCTCGCAATGCGCTTTATCGCAACAATGGCGACGGGACCTTTACGGACGTGACCGTTCGGGCCGGTGTGGGCGACCCGGGGCACGGACTGGCCGTGACGGTGGGCGACTACAACAACAACGGCTACCCGGACTTGTACATCAGCAACTTTGGACCCAACGTCTTGTACCGCAACAACGGCGACGGGACCTTTACCGAAGTGACGCAGGAAGCAGGCGTTGGAAACGGCGACCGGGTTGGCGCGGGCGTATCCTTCCTGGACATCGATGGTGATGGAACACTGGATCTGTTCGCATCGAACTACATCGATTTCACCTACGAAAACCACGTGCCGCTGCCGATGGGCCAGTTCCTGTTTCAGGCCAGCCCCCAATACTATCGGCCTGAGCCCGATACCCTCTATCGCAACAACGGCGACGGCACGTTCAGCGACGTAACGGAATCATCCGGGATCGGATCGGTCGCGGGTCCGGGTATGGGCGTGGTCTGTTTCGATTATAATGGGAACGGGTACACGGACATCCTGGTCGGCAATGACGGCGCGGCCAACTTCTTGTACCGGAACGACGGGCAGGGTCGATTTACGGAAGATGCGCTGGTCGCCGGTCTGGCCTATGATTTCCTTGGCAATCGCAATTCGAGCATGGGAGTCGACTGTGGGGATTACGACAACGACGGGCATCCGGATCTGATCATGACCAATTTCGCCTCGGAGATGCCCGTGCTGTACCGCAATTTGGGCGAGGGTTTTTTTGTGGATGCCACCAACGCGGCTCGATTGGATGTCGGGCTGTTCCCGCACGTGACCTGGGGTACGGGCTTTGCCGATTTTGACAACGACGGCCATCGCGATCTGTTCATCGCCTGTGGGCATTTCGATCCCATTGAGCATGTGGATGATCGCACGGCTTTCCGGGTGCGCAATTCCCTGCTGCACAACCGGGGTGACGGCACGTTCGAGGACGTGTCCCTGGCTAGTGGCTGCGGCTTGGCGGTGGTCGAGAGCAGCCGTGGGGTGGGATTGGACGATCTGAACAACGACGGCCGGGTGGATGCAGTCGTGCTGAATTCCAATGCCGCGCCGACGATCATCCGCAACGATTCGGACCAAGGCCATCATTGGTTGCAGGTTCAGTTACGAGGCGTCACGGCGAATCGTGACGCGGTGGGCGCTCGTGTTCGCGTGGTGGCGGGGGACTTGGTTCAGGTCGCCGAGGTTCACAGCGGCAGGGGGTACCAGAGCCATTACGGATCGCGTCTGAGTTTCGGGTTGGCCAAGATCCCGCGAGTCGACCGCGTGGAAGTTCGTTGGCCGGGCGGCGGCGTCGAATCGTTCCAGGATTTGGCTGTCGATCAGTTGGTGGTCCTGACGCAGGGAACGGGACAAGCCGAGGAGTGACCGTGCCATGGGAAACCGCAGACGCTCGAAACGTGCTTCCAACCGGACCGAGCCGTTGGCGATGACCCGGTCGCCAACGGACGCTCCGGCGGTAGAGAGTCGGACGGCCGACGGTTTGGCAGGACGATGCGTTCGGTTGGGGCTGGTCAGTGTGATCGTCGCCGGATTGATCGTCGGGGTGGTTGCTTGGTGGAATCCTCCGCCGGACGACGCGAATGACCGGGCACCGTTTGCGGCCCCGACGATCCGGCTGTCGAAGGTGCCTGCTGAGGCGACGACCGAGGAACTGGAAAAGGAGCTGATCGGGATCTCCGAGTTGCTTCAACGGCGGTTTGGGGAATTGCCTGAGGCGTTGCACGTCGCAGCGACCGTTCATGCCGAATTGCGCCAGACGCGCAAAGCCGAGGAGATTTGGCGGCGGTGCATCTCGCTGGCGCCCACGAACCTGGCGCCGCGCGTCGCGCTGGCCACCATCGCCATGGAACGCGGCGAGGATCAGGCGGCGATCGATGCGCTCAGCGATGCGTTGGCCGAGGGCCATTCGTCGCCGGAACTGCATCATCACCTGGCAACGGCGCTCAGCAAAGTCGGGCGAATCGAGGACGCGGAGCAGTTGCTACTGGGCAGTTTGCAGAAGTACGAACCCGTGGCGGAGAACTGGCGGTTGCTCGGCCAGACGCAATTGCAGCTCGAACAGCTTGCGGAAGCAGAGACCAGTCTGCTGCGGGCTTTGGAGTTGGGCGACCGATCCGGCGAGTTGTATCTGGCATTGACCAGTGTCAATTCACGGTTGGGCAAGGAGCCGGAAGCGGAACGGTACCGCGAGGAATTCCGCAAACGCAGGGCCATCTTGCCCGAGGACGCAGATCAGCCGTTTCAGGTCACCTATGCCGCCGCGATGCGCCGCAATCTGGTGAACATCTTAGGCAAAGCCGGCGCCGTTTTCGCTCACCAGGGCGACATGAGGCAAGCGGAGCAACTGCTGTTGCGCGCCATCGAGTTGGACCCCGAGCATGCCGAGATCCTGCGAGAGCTGGCTCGGATGTTGCTGGACCAGCGGCGGGTGCCCGATGCCTGGGTGGTCCATCGCCATCTGGTGGAACTCGATCCACCCAACTACTTGGATTGCATCAACTTGGCCACCGTCGCAACGGAGCTGGGGGACTATGATTCGGTCGAGCAGGCGTTGCGTTTGGCGATGGATTTGCGGCCGCAGATGGCGCTGCCCTATTTGGGGTTGGCCAGGTTGTATTTGGATGTCGGCCGTTTCGAAGAAGCTCGCTGGCACGCCAACGCGGCTGTGCGACGGGAACCGAGTCTGGCGGCTTACGCTGCTTTGGCTGCCGCCTGCCAGGAACTGGGCGATCGAGACGCCGCGGACGCGGCTCGAGATGCGGCCAAGCAACTGGCTGCCCAATACCCGTCTTTCGAGGATCCTCCACTTGTACCAACGCTCGATCCACCATGAGAATCGCCTGTTTATTCATCGTCGTGTTCCTGCTGATTCCTGTTCGGATTTGGGCCGACGACGGGTGCCCGATTCACCTGGTGGACTGGTCCGATCGGTCGGGCGTGACCTTCGTTCACACCGATGGCGGCAGCGGGCGCGCTTATCTGGTCGAATTCATGGTGGCGGGCCTGGCCCTGCTGGACTACGACAACGACGGCTTGATCGACATCTACTTGTTGAACGGAGCCCCGTTGCGGGGCACGGTCGTCCGGCAAACGCCTCGGAACGCCTTGTATCGCAACAACGGGGATGGCACGTTCACGGACGTGACGGAGCGGGCCGGGGTGGGGGATGCAGGTTATGGGTTGGGAGTCGTGGCGGGCGATTACAATAACAATGGATTCCAGGATCTGTACTTGAACAATTTTGGCCCGAACGTCTTGTACCGCAATAACGGTGACGGCACGTTCACGGACATCACTTCGCAAGCGGGCGTCGACGCGGGGGACCTGTTCGGCGCTGGTGCTGCCTTCCTGGACCGCAACGGCGACGGCAACTTGGATCTGTACGTAGCCAACTACGTGGACTTCTGTTATGACAAAGATGTGTCGGACATGCTCCGCCGTTACCGGTTCTATGCCGGTCCGCAGGACTATCAGCCGGTGCCCGACATCCTGTTTGGGAACAACGGCGATGGCACGTTTTCGGATATCAGCCAGTCATCGGGGATCGCAGCGGTCGCGGGAGCCGGCATGGGCATGATCTGCTTCGATTCCAACAACAACGGCCACACGGACATTTTTATCTGCAACGACAAGGGGGCGAATTTCCTGTGGAAGAACGATGGGACAGGCCGGTTTCGCGAGGTAGGACTGGCCGTCGGACTGGCCTTCGACGTCAGCGGCTCTGCCAACGGAAGCATGGGCGTCGACGCGGGTGATTTCGACAATGACGGTTGGCTCGATCTGTTCATGACGGACTTCCAGGCAGAGATGCCTGTGCTGTACCGCAACCTGGGGCGTGGCGTTTTTCAAGACGTCACGCGGCGGGCCGACGCGGGCCGAAGCGTCTTCCCGCACGTCAACTGGGGTACCGGCCTGGTCGATTTCGACAACGACGGCTGGCGCGATATTTTCATCGCCAACGGGCATCTACTGCCCGAGATCGAACAGCTCGATCCGCGTACCTCCTATCGGCTGCCCAATACTCTGCTGCGGAATCGAGGCGACGGCCGGTTCGAGGATGTCTCCGATCGTTGTGGCGATGGTCTGGCGGTCGTCGAGTGCAGCAAAGGCGCCGCCTTTGATGATCTGGACAACAATGGACGCATCGATGTGGTCGTGTTGAACGCCAACAGTCGGCCGACCATTCTCCGGAACCAGTCGCCGGTGGACCATCATTGGATTCAGATCCGCTTGCGAGGAGTCACCAGCAACCGCGATGGGGTCGGTGCATGGGTCCGGGTGGTCGCAGACGACCTGACGCAAGTGGCCGAAGTGCATAGCGGCCGGAGTTATCAAAGCCATTACGGCACGCGGTTGCACTTCGGATTGGGACACCGCGACCGGGTACAGCAAGTCACCGTGCGTTGGGCGGGAGGCGGCGTCGACACGTTCACGGATCTGGCGGTCGACCGGAGATGGGTCCTGACGCAAGGGACCGGGCAGCCATTACCGGAAAAGGAACGTCGCGAATGAGGGGCAGCGATTCAAGTCGTATGGCGGCAGACCGGCGAACCGCACGCTGGCTGCCTGGCGCGGCGCTGATGCTGCTGCTGGCGGCTGGTGCGGCGAGTTCTGAACGCTCCGAGCCGATCCGCTTGGTGGATGCGACGGCTGATTCGCGGATCGAATTCCAGCACACCGACGGCGGCAGCGGCCAGCAGTATCTGATGGAATTCATGACCGCCGGTTTGGCGCTGCTGGATTACGACAACGATGGGCTGATCGACATCTACTTGCTGAACGGCGCCGCGCTGCCCGGGACCGTGTTCGACGTACCGCCTCGAAACGCCTTGTACCGCAACAACGGCGACGGGACGTTCACCGATGTCACCGAACGGGCGGGACTGGGCGATACGGGTTTCGGGTTGGGAGTGACCGTGGGCGATTACAACAACAACGGCTACCAGGACGTGTACCTGAACAATTTCGGGGCGAACGTCTTGTACCGCAACAACGGGGATGGCACCTTTACGGATGTCACCCATCAAACGGGAGTCGCTGCGGGCGATCGATTCGGCGCCGGGGCCTGCTTCCTGGATATCGACGGCAACGGCGCCTTGGATCTGTACGTCGCCAACTACCTGGATTTTACGTACGAGCTGCACGCGATTCGCAGCCGATCGGCGCACCCGTATCCACCCGGGCCGCAGGACTTTCCGCCGTTACCCGACATCCTGTACCGCAACAATCAAGACGGAACGTTCTGCGACATCAGCGGGCCATCCGGCATCGGAGCTGTGGCCGGAACGGGCATGGGCGTGATCTGTTTCGATCATAACGACAACGGGTACCCGGACATCTTCGTTTGCAATGATGCGTTGCCCAACTTTTTGTTCGCCAACGATGGTCGCGGGGTTTTCCAGGAGCTGGGATTGCTGGCCGGCTTGGCTCATGATTTCTTCGGGAACAACAATGGCAGCATGGGCGCGGACTGCGGCGACTACGACAACGATGGTCGCCTGGATTTGTTCATGACCAATTACACGGGCGAAACGCCCCTGCTGTACCGCAACTTGGGCGGAGGGCTGTTCGAGGACTTCGCCCGCCGGGCTGGCATCGGCGGCGCGACCGTCCCGCACACCAAGTGGGGCGTGGGACTGGTCGATTTTGCCAATCGAGGCTGGCCGGATATCTTCATCGCCTGCGGCCATTTCCTGCGGAACATCCAGCAGATCGATGATCGGACGACCTACCACGTCCGCAATATCTTGTTGCAGAACATGGGAAACGGCCGTTTCATCGACGTATCCGATCGCAGCGGCGATGGCCTGGTCGTCAAGGAAAGCAGCCGAGGCGTCGCGTTCGACGATCTGAACAACAACGGTCGAGTGGACGTTGTCGTTTTGAACGCCAACAGCCGTCCGACGGTGCTCCGCAATGAATCGCAGGCAGGCTCGCATTGGCTGCAGATCCATCTGCGAGGGGTGACCAGTAATCGGGACGGCGTGGGGGCTCGTGTACGAGTGGTTGCCGGCGATCTGTCGCAGGTGCGTGAAGTGCATAGCGGTCGAGGTTATCAAAGCCATTACGGGACGCGTCTGCATTTCGGCCTCGGCCACCGCGACCACATCGAACGCGTGGAAGTACGGTGGCCGGGCGGGGACAGCGAGGTCTTTACGGACGTGCCGATCGATCGGCGCGTCGTCTTGACCCAGGGGACCGGGGCCGTCGAATGAGTGCAACTCGAAAACGCGGAACCACACGCGGGCCCGGCGTCGGGTGGCGTCTGATGGCCGGGGTCACGGTGTTGACCGGTGCTGTGACGGGTGCGATCCTGCTGATTCGCTGCGATTCCCCCCAAATCCCCGACTCGCCCGTTGTCGCTTCGTCCGTGCGGTTGCCGACCGAACCGCCTGCCGTCACCGCCGAGGAACTCCAGGAAGTGATCCTGAAATGGGCTGCCGATCTGGCCGCTCGGTTTCCTGATTCTGCGCAGGCCCTTCATGCTTCGGCCATCCTGTACTTCGAACTTCTGCGGCCAGTGGAAGCAGAAGAGCGTTGGCGTGCGTGTCTGGAAATCGCACCGGATCACGCCGAAGCTTCGCTGGCATTGGCCATCCTGGCCATGGAACGCGGCGAAGATGAACGTGCCGTGGAGATCCTTCAGCAGATGTTGGCCCGGGGCGATGGCACCGTGGAGGTTTACCATCGATTGGCAGTTGCCTTGAATCAGTGGGGAAAGTTGACCGAAGCCGAAGAGATTTTGCAAACGGGGCTGGACCGCTTTCCGCAAGCCGTCGAAATGTGGCTGTTGCTGGGGCAGTTGCAACTGCAGTTGGAGCAGTTCGCCGAAGCCGAACCAACGCTGAAACGCGCCCTCGAACTCGCGCCCCGTTCGGCCGAGATCCATCTTGCTCTGGCGTCAGCCTATGCCGGCCAAGGCGACGATCGGTCGGCCCAGACTCATCAGCAGCGATTCCAGCAGGCCAAAGCAGCTCGCGACACCGCATCCGAACACGACTTTGATACGACGTATCTGCAATCGTTACGTGCGATCGCATGGCGGTATTTCGGCGAGCTTGCTGCCATTTATCAAAAGTACGGGGATCTGGATTCGGCAGAGCAATTGTTGCTGTACGCCGTCTCGCTGTACCCCGACCGTCCGGCCCACTACCTGGAACTCGCGGAACTGTACGCTGCAACGGGCCGGTTGGCAGATGCACACCAGGTCCGTCGACACTTCGCGGATCGGTACCCCGAACACTTGGGAAATCAACTACGATTAGCCGTTCTGTCCTGCGAATTGGGCGATCTGGCGACCGCGGAAGCCGGTTACCGAGCTGTTCTGGCCGCGCGGCCAGATGCTGCTTCGGCCTATACAGGATTAGCCGAGGTTTATCGCAAGGCCGGGGATTGGGAACAGGCTCGCCGTTGGGCGGAAGAATCGGTGCGTTGGGAGCCGAGTGTGGCGGGCTATCTGCGGTTGGCGGAGATTTACCGCCAGTTCGGTGACCGTCGTTCCGCTCGGGCGGCCCAGCAGGAAGCAGAGCGTTTACGTCGGGAGGCGAGTGATGGTCCATAGCACCAAAGACCGCTCGAGCGGGAAGATCGGTTGGGGATGGGCCGGACTACTGGGCGTCGGTATTTGTTGGAGCTTGATCGACCACCTGACCGCCAAGGCCGCCGAGCAGCCGCTGCCGTCCGGGATCCGGCTGACCGATGTCACCGATCGTTCCGGGATCACTTTTCGTCATACCGACGGCGGCAGCGGGCAGTACTACATCATGGAAAGCGTCGTTGCCGGTTTGGCGCTGTTCGATTATGACGGCGATGGGCTGATCGACATCTACTTCCTGAACGGCGCCCCGTTGCCGGGCACCGTCGTGGATACTCCGCCTCGCAATGCCCTGTACCGCAACAATGGGGACGGAACGTTCACGGATGTCACCGAGCGAGCCGGGGTGGGTGATCCCGGGTATGGACTGGGCGTGACCGTCGCCGACTATAACAACAATGGCTACCAGGACCTGTACCTGAACAATTTCGGCCGCAATGTCCTGTACCGCAACAACGGAGACGGAACGTTTACCGACGTGACCGACGAAGCCGGCGTGGGTTGCGGGGAACTCGTCGGCGCCGGCGCCTCGTTCCTGGATATCGACAACAACGGCTTGTTGGACTTGTACGTGGCAAATTACGTGGATTTCACGTATGACCGGCACATCGAACGGACGATCGGCAAGCATCGCTTCCACCCCGGACCTCGCGACTATCCCCCGATGCCCGACAATCTGTTCCGGAATAACGGCGACGGAACGTTTACCGACATCAGCCGCGAATCCGGGATCGCCGCCGTGGCAGGGGCGGGAATGGGGATCGTTTGTTTCGACTTTGATGAGGACGGGTTTACCGACGTGTTCGTCTGCAACGACCACGGAGCCAACTTCCTGTTTCACAACGACGGCCAAGGCGGCTTTCAGGAGGTCGGTCTGATCGCGGGGGTCGCCTACGATTTCTATGGCAACGAAAACGGGAGTATGGGGGCCGATTGCGGCGATTACGAGAACAACGGGCGGCTGGATCTGTTCGCAACCAATTACTCGGCGGAAATGCCCGTGCTGTACCGCAATCTGGGTGGCGGCGCCTTCGAGGACGCCACGCGGCGAGCCAATGCGGGAGCCAGCGCTTTCCCGCACGTGACGTGGGGAACAGGCTTCGTCGATTTTGCCAACCGAGGGCTCCGCGATCTGTTCATCGCATGTGGCCATTTCATGGACAAGATCGAGTTCATCGACGACCGGACCATGGTGGATGTTCCCAATATTCTGCTGAAAAACCTTGGAAACGGTAGATTCCAGGATGTTTCCGATCGGTCCGGCGATGGTTTGGCCGTCGTCGCCAGCACGCGCGGAGCCGCGTTCGACGACCTGGATAACGACGGCCGAATCGATGTGGTGCTGCTCAATACCAACGCGCCGCCGACCGTTCTGCGGAACGAATCGCCGGGGGACCATCACTGGCTGCAGATCCGCTTGCGCGGCACGACCAGCAACCGGGATGGAGTGGGTGCTCGGGTACGAGTGGTCGCCGACGATTTGGCGCATGTGGCCGAAGTGCACAGTGGGCGAGGTTACCAGAGCCATTACGGCACCCGGCTGCATTTCGGATTAGGGCATCGGCAACACGTGGATCGGATCGAAGTCCGTTGGCCGGGCGGACCCACCGAAGCGTTCACCGCCGGCCCGGCCGATCGACACGTTGTGTTGACAGAAGGCCAGGGAGCGGCGAAGAATGATTAGATGGAGGTCACGAACCTGGCGGAAGTGTTATCCTGGATCGAACGAGGCGCGGTATGGTATCTGAAAGAACGGGAAGAAACACGATTCAGCTCGCTTTGGCGTTGCTGCTATTGAGTTGGCAGGGGGGCTGCCGTCCGGCGGAACCTGAGCCTGATCCGCCGGCGGAGCCGACAGTGATTGCCGATCCGGTGGGTTCCGATGCGGAGATATCGAAGCCTGATAAGCTCGACGATGCGGCGGTTTCTGACGAACAGGTTCAGATTCCACCGCCGGTGGATGTGCCGATCCAGCCGGCGCCTCAGCCACCGCCAAAGCCCGAGCCCGTGGATCCGACGAAGCTCGATCGGCCGCTGTACCCGTTGTCCGTGGCCGCCACGCCGACGGGAACGCTGTATGTGGCCGATCACCATCTGCCGGGGATCTGGCAGGTGGAGGACGGCCGGATGAGCTTGTTCTTCCTTGGCGAAAAGAAGTTTCGCACGCCGTTGAACGCCATCCGCTGCGTGGCGATTGACGGGGAAGGACGAGTGCTGGCGGGCGACAGCGCGACGGGCGATGTCTACCGCTTCGATCAGCAGGGGCAACCCGAGTCGATGACGGGTCGCGATCGGCCGCTGGGCGTGATCACCTTGCCGTACAGCATCGCCATCGATGGTCGAGGCGATCTCTTGGTCACCGATCAGGGCGAAGGCGATCAACGGATCGCCAGGATACCTGCCGAGGGAGGAACCGTGGAATTGGTGGCCGAGGTGTTCACGCCGCGAGGCCTGGATGTGGACAGCGAACAAAACGTTTGGGTGATCTCCCAGCGACGGCTGCTGCGTCTGTCGCCGGACGGCGACCGGGAAACGATCGTGGACGACGGCGTCTTCGAGTTCCCGCACGCGGTGGTCGTCCGCGACGATGGGGTGGCCTTTGTCAGCGACGGGTACGCCCGGACGATCTGGAAAATCGAACCGGGACAGTCCCCGCAAGCCTGGGTGCGGGACGAACCCCTGAAGAACCCCGTAGGAATGGCTCTCTGGCAAGATCGGTTGGTCGTCGCCGATCCTCATGCCCGAGCACTCTTTGCGATCGATTGGGACGGGAACGTGTCACCGGTCGAACTGCAACCAGCGGGCGACTAGTGCGTTGTCCAGGCGAAATCTTGGGGTCGCGATGAGTGAGCGGCACGGCACTAGCCGCCGTTGGCGTGCAGAACCGGCGGCTAGCGCCGTGCAGCTCACAATCCGCTTTTTTCGCCTAGACAACGCACTAGAAATGCCTTTCCAAGCTTCGTAAACTTGAAAGATAATGGACGATCCACTTTTCGAAAAACGGGCGGGACCAGACGGCGACGCGGAGGACGCGTCGGATTCGTCGTCGGCAGACGCTGCAGGCGACGGGCGAGCGCCGTGGGTGCCTCTGGTGCTGATGCCTTTCCTGATGGTCACGGCTTTTGTGCTGGTGATCATGTTGTTCGGCTGGTTGGGGTTGTCCGGCGATGATCCTGAGGAACTTGTCGCGAGGCTGCAGCGAGCCGATCGGACCGGTTTTCGAGATGCGGTCACGCTGGTTCAGATGCTGCGGGAACCGGCAGGCCAGCATCTGAGGCGGGACGAGCAACTCGCTCGGGCCTTGGTCCGCTTGCTTCAAGACGAATTGGCGGCCGGACGCATGGAGGACGATCGCATCCAGTTGCGTAGTTTCCTGTGCCGGGCCTTGGGAGAATTCGAGCGGGACGAGGTGTTGAGCCCGTTGCTGGACGCGGCCGAAACCGAGCGAGACGCGCGCGAGATCGACGTTCGCCGCTCGGCTCTGGAAGCCATCGCCCAATTCGTCGCCGCTCGTCCTTCTGTGCCTTCGACCGTCGATGACCGATTGCTGCATACCCTGCTGGCTGCTACCCGGCGGCCGGCGTCGGACCAAGCGGACGAAGCATCCGAGGCGGCTCGCGATGCCCAGCTTGCCACTGCCGCCTTTGCCTTGGGTATCCTGGACCGTCCGGAGGCTCACGATCGTTTGGTGGTCCTGTTGGAGGACCGCAGTGTGGACGTGCGGTACAACGCGGCAGCGGGACTGGCCAGGTGGGGACGTGAGGAAGCGGCGCCGGTATTGCTGGAGATGCTGGATGGGCAAACTGCGTCGCCGCAGGACGTCCGGGCCACCGCGCGGCAGCGCGTCTGGCGGCGGCAGATCGTGACTCGCAGCGCATTGAGGTCCCTTGAATTGCTTTGGGCCGCCGACGCGCGGCTGGAATGGGATCCGTTGCTCGCCGCCGTCCGGCGCCTGGCGCGCGACCCGCATGACCTGAATATCCGGAACCAGGCTCGACGCACCTTGCAAGCATTGGAAGCACCGCAGCGTGCGGGTTTTAACGATTAGGCAAGATCTGTGCGAAAAACACGGTAAAACGCGGAACTTGTTGCGGTCCGCAGAGAATTCGCGATCGATAGAACCTGCCCGCTGTACCTAAAATTTTCGTAAATTTTGCAGAAAGTGATGATCTCGGCTGGTTGCTCTGAAGGCCCGTTCATGCGAGAATTTATTTTAGTCTTCGGGAACTTTAGCGCATGCTTGCGACCCGGGCAGGAAGGCCTACACGGTGTGGTTCAATCGATTGTGGAGCGTTGAAATGTACAACACGTTTTCGAGCTTGGCAACTTTTTGTCTGGCGATCTTCATGGCGCTGGGCGCCGTGTCATCGTCGTCCGGACAGATCGTCTGTGGACAGTCGGCGTACCGAACCGTCTACCAGACGATCTACGAAGAGCAGCCGGTGACCACCTATCGTCTGGAATACCAGACGGTGTTCGAAGAGCAGCAGGTGACGGTCCAGCGTCCGGTCTGGGAGACCGAGATGCGCGAGCGGCGGACCACCGTCGCTCGACCGGTGATCGAGACCAGCGAGCGGGAAGAACGGTACACGGTGATGCGTCCGGTGTGGGAGACCAGCCATCGCGATGCCAGCTACGATCGTGTGCGCTACGTGCAAGAGACCGAGATGCGTCAGCAGCGGCACGTGGTGCAGCGGCCGGTGGTCGAGCAAACGTACCGCGACCAATCGCACGTCGTCCGTCGGCCGGTGACCGAAACGGTGATGCAGCAACGGATGAGCACCTCGTACGAACCGGTGACCACGATGCAGACCCAATTGGTCGACCAGGGGTCTTGGGTGAACCAGTTGACCGTTGTACCCACCGCGCAACGAACTTCGCTGCGGTGGATGCCGGGCGGGACCGCCATCGATCCGGTGACGGGAACCAGTTTCTGGCGTCGAGGCGGCTTGTACTGGACTCAGCCTCCTGCGGTCGGGACCTTGGCCATGCAGACGCAGTATGTTCCCAACGTGGTCGCCGTCCAGCAACCTCAGACCACCATGGTCGCACGGCCGGTGATCGAACAGCATCCGGTCCAGGTGACGCGTTACGTCGATGAAGTCGTCACGCAGCGAGTCCCCGTGCAAGTGACGCGGATGGAGCAGCATGAGGAGATCCGCGAGGTGCCGGTGACGGTGCAACGACCCGTGGTGGAACGCGTCGAGCAGCAGGTGCCGGTGCAGACGTTGCGCTGGGTCCAGCAGGAAGTCGTTCGAAAGGTTCCCGTGACCACGCAACGAATCGTGCACGAGGAGCGGGTCGAGCAGGTTCCCGTGCAGGTGTATCGCATGGTCCAAGAGGTCCGTACGGTCCAGCGGCCTCGCACCACCGCGACTTGGGTTCCGCATACCTCGACGCGCACCGTACCGCGAACCGTGGTGATGCGAGTTCCCCTGGATTCGGCGCCGATGACGATCGCTCCGCCGACCACGACCTATTACCGGCCCGCGCCACCCGTCATCACGGCTCCGCCCGTCGACGACGGAATCACCACTCGACGCATCCCCGACCAGCAGCCTCCGGCGCTTGACGATTCGTGGCGGCAAGACGAGAATGCGAGGGATTTACAGCCGATCGAGCCCGAACCGGGGGTGGAAGAACGTGATCACCCGGACCGGGACCCTACTGGGCAACCCTCGATCGACCCGGACGAGATCCCCCCCCTGCTGGACCCGGCGGGCTCGCCGTACGAAAGGACGCGACGAACCGATCGTACGGCCTGAGTGTTGTCACTCTGCGCCGGCATGGACAGGCTGAGATGGATCCTCGATCCGTCGCAGCCTTTTTTTCTTGGAGTCTTTCGCAAACATGAAATACCTGTTTCCCTGCAGCCAATGCGGTGCCCAACACGAAGTTGTCCGGACCCAAGCCGGCGAAAAGCTCTCCTGTTCGTGCGGCGCCGAGCTGGAGATCCCCTCGTTTCGTGACTTCCGGCACCTGCAACCCGCCTCGGCTTCCGGCACCGATGCATCCGGTAGAGGCAGAAAGCCGATCAACGACCTTCCGCGACGCCTGGTGCTGGTCGCAGGCATGCTGCTGATCGCCATCGGGTTGGTCGTCGGCTCCTACGGTGGCCTGCTCCGCACCGGGATCCATGTGCCCGAGCGTCAACCGGGTCGGGACCCGGAAGTCGATGCCGTGATCGATGATTTGAGCCCCACCGACGCGTTCGAGTTGTGGGTCAGCTATCGCGACCAGGGTCTGGGGCCTTATCGAGTGCCGTACCGGTACATGGCTGAGTGGACTCGCGGCTTTTATACGCGTTTCTTCCTAGTCGGTTTGGGACTGGTGGGCTTAGGCATCGTGTTGGTCGGCGTGACCATGTGCTGGCCGACGCGGCGAACGCCCCCCGCGCGAACCTAAGCACCCGGACAAGGATTTCTTGGTGGAATCGCGCGGAAGGGGTCGGGCGTCGTCTTCGGGTGATTCGCTTCCCGTGTGGTAGATCGTTGGCCAAAGACGACTCTCGACCCCGTTGCATTTCATCCAGCCAAATCCGATACTCATATGCTGTGCCGGTCCATAATCGATTCTTCCGTCGTAACCCATCCGTCGCTAAGTCTTGGGATTCGGCGTCGGATCGCTTTTTTGAAGGAAGGGGTGTTTGCGGTGGTTACGAATCAACGGGCAGGAAACTCATGCCGAACCGGAAGAAAAGTTGTGGCTGTTTTGGCCATGTTCGTTTCGATCGTCAGCCTGTCGCCATGCGCGACGTTGGATGCTGCTGACGCGCAACGACCGAACATTCTTTGGCTGACGGTCGAGGACATCAGTCCGTATCTGGGAGCTTATGGTCACCCGAACGCCCATACGCCTCATCTGGACCGGCTGGCCGAACAGGGGATTCGGTACACGCAAGCGTACGCCAACGCGCCGGTCTGTGGCGTTGCGCGTTCGGCGCTGCTGACCGGTATGCACTCGCCGGCCCTCGGCACGCATCAGATGCGTTCCCGACCGCAGTTACCCGACCAGATTCCCGCGTATTCGAAGTTGTTTCGGCAAGCGGGTTACTACTGCACGAACAATTCGAAGACCGACTACAATTCCAGTTTCTTGTACGATCGCTCGTTATGGGATGAATCCAGCGGCAAGGCTCATTACCGCAACCGGGCAGAGGGCCAGCCGTTTTTCGCGGTATTCAACGACACGCAATCGCATGAATCGCGACTGGATCGTCTGCCGGCCGATCTTGAGCTGCGCGTCGATCCGGATGACATCGAGCTGCCGCCCTTTCATCCCGATCTGCCGGAAATGCGGCAGGCTTGGTCTCGACTGCACGAGTTGATCACCCGCGTCGATCATTGGGTGGGAAGGATGCTGCAAGAGTTGGACGAAGCCGGGTTGGCGGACGATACGATCGTCGTATTCTACGCCGACCACGGCGGAATGCTGGCGGGCACCAAGCGCTATTTGAACGTGCCCGGTACGCACGTTCCGCTGATCGTGCGGATTCCGGAAAAGTGGGAACATCTGGCTCCTCTTCCACCGGGCAGCGTCGACCATCGGCTCGTCAGTTTCGTGGATCTGCCCAAGACGATGCTGTCGCTGGCGGGAATCGAGCCACCGGCCCTGATGCAGGGCACGATCTTCCTGGGCCCCGACGCGGAGCCGGCCCCGTCGATGATCCCCCTGTACCGGGACCGCATGTCGGAACGCTATGATTTCAGCCGGGGCCTGGTCGACGGTCGGTATTTCTTCGCTCGCCACTTCATGCCTCACCGACCACCGGGTCGAGACACGGTATACGGGTACAACGTCCAGGAGAATTGGCGCGTGTGGCGCGACCATTTCGAGGCCGGCAAGACCGATGCGATCCAATCGCGGTTCTTCCAGCCCAAACCGGTGAAGGAATTGTTCGATGTGCACGAGGATCCCTGGAACGTCCATAACTTGGCCGACGATCCTCGATTTGACGAGCGTCGCCAACAATTCGAGGCGGCGCTGGACGCCTGGATGATCGAAGTCCGAGACCTGGGGTTGATCCCCGAGCCTTTGTACTACGAATTGGTTGGCCCCGGCAAGCCGCATGCCACGTTGTACGAGTACGCGCACAGCGACGCCTATCCCGTTCAGCGGGTGTTGGAGGCCGCC
>SKKK01000686.1 GCA_007121535.1 Planctomycetaceae bacterium
CGTTTTCAGTGGTTTCGCAACCAAGCTGCCACCACTTTTCCCAACCTGCCCCGACGCGAAACGGGAATGGACCCGGTTGTCGCTCACCGGTCGTTGGGCCATAATCGAACGCTGCCAGTTGAAGAGAGCCGGCTTTCGGCTTGCTTTCCAAACGGGACGGAAACACGGGACATGGAGTCGACTGCTGCAGTTGCAACGGCAGCTCGAATGATGTTCGAGCTGCCCGAGCGGATCGGTTCGCAAACGGACTTCGCACCTTTGTTCGCCGCGCTGGCGCAAGGCCAGTGGGCAACGCTGGACGGCGTCTGGGGATCGTCGTGCGCGCTGATCGCAGCCGCGATTCGAAACCGGCTGTCTCAGACGCTGGTCATCGTCACCGCACAACCCGACGATATCGATGATTTCTACGGCGATTGGTCGCTGTTCTCGCCGACCGAATTGGATCGGTTCCCGGCCTGGGAAACGGAACCGGGCGAACGGATCGTGCATGACGACGTCTTTGGCGATCGTCTGCGCATCCTGAAAAAATTGCTGGACACGGGCGATGCACCGGAGCCCGGTGTGACGGTGGTCACCAGCATTCAAAGCCTGTTGCAGCCGACGCCATCGCGAGATGCCTTGGCGGCCAGCTCGCAACGTTTGAAGCTTGGCCAACATTGCGACGTCGCTGAACTGGCCGCCTGGTTCGTCGAACGCGGGTTTCATCACACCAGCGCCGTCGAGTTGCCCGGCGAGTTCTCTCAACGGGGAGGCATTCTGGATGTGTTCGCACCGGATTGGCAGCAACCGGTACGGATCGAATGGTTCGACGACGAAGTCGAATCGCTGCGCCGGTTCGATGTGACGTCGCAACGCAGCTTGGAACCGCTGAAGGAAATCGAGATCACGGCGGTCAAAATGCTGGCTGCGGACCGGGGTTGTTTTAGCGACTACCTGCCAGCATCCAGTGTGATCCTGCTTGTCGAACCGCAACTGGTGGACCAGCAGGGCCGTCAGTTCCTGACGCGGCTGAAACGGCCGGAAGCCTGTCACGCCGTGCCGGAGGTCATGCAGCAATTGGGACGATTCGCCGTGTTGACGGCGGCTGGGATCGCGGAGGGCCACGTGGGGCCGAGTTGCCACCTGGCGATCGAATCCGTCGAACGATTCAGTGGTGAGATCGATCGGGTGCGAAGCGAACTGGATCGGGTCGGTAAGGACGACACGGTCTTCGTCGTTTCCCAGACGGAAGCGGAAGTCGAACGGCTGTCGGAAATCTTGCGCACGTGCGAGGTCGCCCGTGCGGGACGATTGCATTTTCCTGTGGGCAGTCTACAGCACGGGTTTCGACTGCTGCGGGAACGCAGCCTGGTAATCTCGGCTGCCGAGTTGTTTCATCGGGGGGAACTGCGGCGTCTGCCGCGTCGACGGCAAGGCAAGGCCATCGACAGTTTTCTCGAGCTGCGACCCGGCGACCCGGTCGTCCATCTGTCGCATGGGATCGGTCGATACCGCGGCTTGGAATTGCTGGACACCAACGGCCGCGTGGAAGAGTATTTGAAGATCGAATTCCATGGCGGCGCGGCGGTGTACGTGCCCGCATCGAAGATCGGTCTGGTGCAAAAGTACGTCGGCGGCACGAAGACAAGGCCCGTGCTGGCCAAGATCGGGAACAAGACCTGGGTGCGGCAGAAGAAGGCCGCCGAAGCAGCGGTGGTGGACTTGGCCGCCGAGATGCTGCAGATGCAGGCAGAGCGCCAATCGCGGCCGGGGATCGCCTTTACCGACCACAGCGATTGGCAGCGCGAATTCGATGCCAGCTTTCCGTATCAGGAAACCCCGGACCAGTTGACGGCGTTGGAGGCGATTCGCCGGGACATGGAGCGCACCCGGCCCATGGATCGGCTGCTGTGCGGTGACGTGGGATTCGGCAAGACCGAAGTCGCCATGCGAGCCGCCTTTCGAGCCGTGGACAACGGCTATCAGGTCGCTCTGTTGGCGCCGACGACCGTGCTGGTCGAACAACACTTTCGGACCTTTCGCGAACGGATGGCCGAATTCCCCCTGGACATCGCTCGGCTCAGCCGTTTTGGATCGACTCGCGAGCAACGCGAGATCGTTCGCCGCATGGCCGCCGGACAGATCGATATCGTGGTCGGCACGCATCGCCTGGCCTCGCGCGATATCCGCTTCCAGAACTTGGGGCTGGTGATCATCGACGAAGAACAGCGTTTTGGCGTCGAAGTCAAGGAACGCTTGAAATCGTTGCGATCGACGGTGGACATCTTGACCCTGTCGGCCACCCCCATACCGCGCACGCTGCACATGTCGCTGGTCGGCGTCCGTGACATCTCCAACCTGGAAACGCCGCCCGAGGATCGAATGGCCGTCGAAACCCGAGTGACCCGCTTCGACCCCGAACTGATCCGGCACGCCGTGCTCCGAGAATTGAATCGCGGTGGGCAGATCTTCTTTGTCCATAATCGAGTGAACGACATCCGCGTCATCGAACAACGGTTGAATGCCATCGTCCCCGAAGCTAGCATTCGCGTCGGGCACGGGCAGATGCCCGAGCAGGAACTGGAGGATGTCATGGTCAGCTTCGTAGAGGGCGAGTTCGATCTGCTGCTGGCCACGACGATCGTGGAAAGCGGTCTGGATATCCCCAACGCCAACACGATCTTCATCGATGAAGCGCACCGGTATGGGCTGGCCGACCTGCATCAATTGCGAGGCCGGGTGGGCCGATACAAGCATCGAGCCTACTGTTACCTGCTGGTGGACCAAAACCGTCGCATCACCCCCAACGCCGCTCGGCGTTTGCGAGCGATCGAAGAATTCAGCGAAATGGGCGCCGGGTTCGCGATCGCCATGCGGGACCTCGAGATCCGCGGCGCGGGCAATCTGCTGGGGACGCAGCAAAGCGGGCATATCTCCGCCGTGGGGTACGAACTGTACTGCCAGTTGCTGGAAACGGCCGTGTTGCGTCTGAAACAATTGCCGCCCAAGATTTCGATCGATATCGATATCCAATTGCCCGGCGAAGCCTATTTGCCCGACCGGTACGTGCCGGATATGCGTTCGAAGATCGATCTCTATCGCCGAATGAGTCGATCCGACGGCGTGGAACGCTTGGCGGAGATCGGCGAAGAGATGGCCGATCGCTTCGGACCGATACCGGATTGCGTGCGGCGATTGCTGGAGCGGGAAGAGTTGAAATTCGATGCGGCGATCTGGCAGATCGACGAGATCCTGTTGGAGGGTCGGGACCTGATCTTGCGGTATACCAACGCATCGCGAGCCCAGCACCTGGCTCGCTTGCATCACGGCAAACTCCGGCTGGTCGACGATCGGTCGGCCTATTATCGCATGGAGACCGGGATCAGCGATCCGGATCGGATTCTCAGAATCGCCAAATCGGTGTTGCGTCCATCGTGACTTGATCGATATACTCCCGCACCTTTTCTCGGGCGACGTCAGAACCGCTGGTATCGGGCTATTGCGGGCGTCCCCGTCCTCAATATTTCGCTCCAGTGCCGAAGGTGGTTATTTTGATTCGAGGGATGGGGTTCGCAACGAGAATGCTCGTACTGGCGATGGCCGCCGTCGTGACAGCGGTGGCAGCACAACAACCACCGCCTGCACCGCGTTTCGATACCGCGATGACTCCGCCGCCACCGGCCGTGTCGCCACCGCCGGCCGCATTGCCTTCGATCGGCGCCCCGGCGTCCGGCGAGCCTGCGATCTCGACCGCAAATTATGAGATGCCTCGAGCGGTCCACGCGGTCTTGTACGATGTTCCTCGGCGCTTACCACCGGCCGTTCAGCCCACCGATCATTCCCCCGCACTTCCGCCAACGGAGGTGGCCTCGACAACGACCCCGGAATCAACCGTTCCCGACAAACAGTTCTTCGAACTCGGCAAGATCATCGCTTGGGTGGGCGACCAGCCGATCCAGAACGGCGACATCATGCCCATGATCGAACAGATGGTAGCGCCAGCACTGGAAAAAATGTCCCCCGAAGAAAGGCTCAATCAACAAGAGCTGATCGACGAACAAAAGCAGCGTTTGCTGCAACAGATGTTGACGAATTCGATCGAGACCAAGCTGCTTTACCTGGATTTCTTGCGCAGTCTGCCGGAAGATAAACGCAAAGAGATCCTGCCCACGATCACCAAGCGGGCCGAAGAACAGTTCTACGAGAAGCAACTGCCCGATGTGTTGAGGCGAGCCGAGTTGAATTCGGCCATCGAATGGGACGCCCAGTTGCGGAAATACGGATCTTCCCTGGCCGCTCAACGGCAGATGTTTGTCGAGCGGATTCTGGGTCAATCGATGCTGGGGCAGACGATCGACTATCAACCGGAAGTGACTCACCAGGAGATGCTGGACTATTACCGGGAGAACGCCGAGGATTACGAGATCGCGGCCCGAGCCCGTTGGGAAAAGCTGACCGTGCGCTTCGAACGCTTCCCGAGCCGAGCCGAAGCGTGGGCCGCGCTGGCAGAGATGGGGAACGAGGTCCTCCGCGGGGCGCCGCTCGAAGCCGTCGCGCGACGCAGTTCCCAAGACGTGGACGCCTCGCAAGGCGGCTACCACGATTGGACCACCTACGGCAGTTTGGCCTCCGAGGAACTGAACCAAGCCATCTTTTCCTTGCCGGTCGGCAAACTCAGCGAGCGCGTGGAAGACCGCCGCGGTTTCCACATCATCCGCGTGATCGAACGCGAAGAAGCGGGAAAGGTCCCCTTTCTGGAAGCTCAAGTGGAAATCAAGGAAGCCATCCGCAAAGAGAAAATCCGCCAGCAAATCAACGCTTACGTCACCAAACTGCGCGACGAAATCCCCGTCTGGACCATCTTCGACGATCTCCCCGATCCATCGTAGTAGGCACCCGACGAGGCGTCTTTTCGTGATACCGGGCTCGGTTCGGCGCAGGTCTCTGACCCTGCCGAGACCCCCGACCGTAGGTCTCCCAGACCAGTCTTGTTACCGCGTCCCAACGTTATCGGCACCGTCACTATTGTGCCCTTGAGGCGGTCTCATAGGCTGTGAGATCTCGCGTCGAAACGATTGCTTCCGTCGGACCAGATGAAAATTCTCCAGCATCATTCCAAGCCAATCGGATGCTGTCTTCGTGGAACGAGTTTCTCGCCATCGACTTGATGTGCAGTTCTCCCGGACGGTTCACGGTTCGGCGATTTCGAGTTGTGGTCAGCATCACTGTCCAACCAAGCCGCAGATAGTCCGACAAGACCACGCGATCCGGTAGCCCTGGTCGATTCCCCGCCGACACCGCCGCCACCTTCTTTGCACGTTGGATACCCTCGGCGTGAGCATCAGCACCCAGAAGAATGTTGGTTTTCACCCCTTTGTCATTCACGGCCAGAACGACAACCACCGACAGTTCGTTTGCCTCGAACTTGACGTTCTGGTTCCGCGCGTATTTCTCCAGGCTCTTTTCGGTCAGTCTCCGCCTTGCTTTCTGGTCGGGGGCGATGGGAATGAAGTCGACATATCCACCAAACCCCT
Organism: Planctomycetaceae bacterium; assembly: GCA_007121535.1. Classification (GTDB taxonomy): domain Bacteria; phylum Planctomycetota; class Planctomycetia; order Pirellulales; family Pirellulaceae; genus SKKK01. The sequence continues at coordinate 5,514 of SKKK01000686.1, forward strand.
TGGGCGAAATTGGAGGCCGCTCCGCATCCAATTCGCGACGGTCGATTCGATCTTGTTTCTCCCAATCACGGAGCGACTTCTGAAGCCTGCCGTACTCGTATTGTCCTGGACGCTTTGGCACGATCAAAAGGTGTTTGATCTGATGTGGAGTCAGACCACCATCTACATACTGAATAGCGGGATGTCCTTCTTTCTTGAGGAAATGCTCCAAGACGTCGCGCATTCCAAGGAAATGGTCGTAGTCTGGATGGGTCTGGAACACGAGAGCCAGAGTTTCGATCTTCTTCTCCTGAACAAAACGAAAGAAACGATCACGCACTCCTCCCGCTTTCGGCAAATGGCAATCAATGAGCACCCAGCGGCAGTCGGGAAGCCGGACGAGGATCGTGTCGCCGTGGCCACAGGCAAAGAGATACACTTCCAGATGGCTTTGCTCAGAACTCGAAGGCTCCCGTGATTCTCTTTCGCTCATAGCCCGGGTCGTCATCGGGTTCCTCCAGAGATGCGGGATCAGTTGGGTCTCGTAGCGAACCCGAAACAACATGCACACATACGGTAATTCGATCACCAACTTTGGGAAGCTGACCATCGACAAATTGGCCACGGTCGTAGCAGTGCTCGACGACGTCATCGTCCGTTTCGAAAACTACCGTTGCGCTGTCGCCGTGGACGTGATCCACGACACCCTCGTAGGTTTCGAACATGCGTAGGCTACCCGTCTTCTGGCCCAACAACAACGCAAGCAGTATCCTCTCGGCCTCCGACCGACACTTCAAGCCCTCGACAGACTTCTCAAGCGTAGCAAGCAGTTGATCGACGTCGCGCGTCTTCCGGGCAACCTCGCGTCGCAACTCAGCGACGTTCGACTGCAATAGCTGAACCCGGACCTTGAGTTCATCCCGTTCTCCTTCCAAAGCCAGCTCGCGCGCCGTCGTACCTTCCGTGGAACGGATGGGGGTAGGAAAAATCGACTGGTGTAAACCAATGCCGCCATGTAGCCGAACCCTGATCGGATCGGCGGCTAGACACGACCACATCTCTTTCATTAGTTTGTTGGGTGCCGATTCAAAACGATTGCGAATTTCGCACGCGAATAAATCAGCCGTAAGATCGATTCTTTCCCTATCGCTCGCTGGAAAGATGAATACGGATTCAGAAGGCCCCTGAATTGCACCCGCGAATCGCAAGAGAGCCAGAATCTCTTCCAATGTGAACCTTAACTTAGCCGATTCATTCGACACTTCCGCATCATCCAACTCTGGCGATGCTGTCTTTTGCTGGGTCATAAGCCATTTGCCTCTTCAATTCTTCACGTCGGCTCGGCTTTCACGAGCCGCCGAAAGGTGCTTCTTTGCGGCGGCGAGTCGCAGCATCAGCAGATCAATGTCGGACTCGTCGCATTCAAGCTCGAAGCTGTCCAAGCCCGAACCCCGGAGCAACTCACCCTCCAAGAACAGTAGCATCATAGGCAACGACCCCTGTTCAGTCTCTTTGGCGTGCCGGATCTTTACCCGCAAGAAGGGCTCTGTTACCGATTTGTTTTCAGAAGCGGCAACTCGTTCTCCAACCACCTCAAAGTCTACATCTTCCAGAGCAAACGCCGTCATCGAACCCAATCGCTGCCATCGGGCCGCGATCGTCTCCGTGTACATTTCTTCTTGAACTACGGCAACCTTCGCCTCGACTTGCTGCCGAAATTGCTCCATGTCAGCTTCACCGACTTCTTTTGATCTGAAGGGCCCGCTGGTGAAAAACCGCACTGTCTGCTGTGCGCTGCCCGTTTGAATAAGGACCGCGAGATACCGGCTCACCTCGTCCAGAATCTCTTCCGCCTCATTCGCGGTCAACGCGGGGCCGGACAATTTGTCCGTCAGTGTGTCGCGGACCAACGCTAAATCAACGACAAAACGCGGGCCCCTTCTGCGTCCCAAGAAGATCAGACACCTTCCGTTGTCCCGAAGTTCAATCAGCGCACGCACTGCCGCCTCGAACCGTTCCGTCGATGTCCCAGGCAAATTCACCTTGCGCTCGCTTTCGTCCGGTGTCGCCGTCACGCCGCTAGATCCCAATGCTTGAAGCTTTTGTGTTAGTCGCACCTTTCAATATAAATGATGAGGCGGGTGCCAACAACATCGGACTCTTGACGTGTCGGACGCGCTCCTCGGGAGGCGAGTTTCGCCGACAATACGACCTACATGGGGAAATTTGATAAGTCCAAAAATACTAATCATTGAGGGGTTTCCGTTGTTTTCGACGATAATTCCACTCGTTGGAGAACGCACATCGACAACTGTCAATATCCTCATATTATAGTCCATCCAGTCCCGAAATGGCGTGATCCACTCAAATCGATGCCAATCGAACAGATTCATCTTTGGCCTGGCAAAGCACTTACCGCACGTGCCACCCACTTGCAGAGCAGCGAACCCGCTCGGGCCAGGAATTCCACTTACGGACAACAGCAGATGCGACAGATAGGTGGTGCCTTTCTCTTTCGCAATATTTCTCGCACCTTATAGATGGGTGGCACTTTTCTCGCACCTTCTTTTCTCGCACCTTTCTCGGCAGCACTTCGAACGGTTACCGAGCCGAGGCGTGGGCCTCGCTAACAGAGATGGGAAACGAGATCCTCCGCGGACGCCGCTCGAAGCCGTCGCTCGACGCAGCTTGCAGCGGTTCGGCGCCGGGCTCTGACCCCGCCGAACAATGAACAATTGCTTCACTCGGGCGAAGGTCAGAGACACGCACCGATCGGTTCGGTTACCACCTTTCGGAATCCGGGTGGGTATGTGTTGGTGAGTTTCGGAAAATGGGGGCCAGATCAGCGATTGGATTTTGCTCGCCAATCAGGTAAGGGAACCGGGGTGGTCTCGACGGGCCAACTGGCTCGGTGCGGGTGCGGGTATAGCCCGATTTGGTCGAGGGGGATCGGGCGAAAACCCACGGATTCAAAGAGGGGTGCGTCAGGACGTAGGCGATAATCGCCCGCCGGAGCGTCTACGAAGCCGGGGTCGGTGTCTTCGAAGACCCCGTTTTCCATCAAGTCCAGGTTGGCGCGGTTGCCGGTGACCTTCGGTCCACAGCGATAGAAGACGTTGCGCCAGACGTGGTTGATGCCGGGGGCCTCCATCATGGTGGCGATCTTCGGGTAACGCTGCAGGTACAGATCGGTGGTGTAGAAGTTGGCCGGTTGCTTGTTTTCGACGATCCGTCGCCAGAAGTGGTTGTTGGGGTTCCAGCCACCGCTGACGCCGCGGCTGCAATCGATGAACAGATTGTTGTCCATGATGTTGTCTCGGCCGCTGTTCATCTGGATCGCGCCAAAATTCCCGTTGGCGCTGCGGATGAAGACGTTGCCATAGACCAGCATGCCGCTGATCGCGTCGTCGAATCGAATGGCCGCTTGGCCGTGCGCCATGGCGCCCGCGCCAGCCTTGCCGCAATTCGTGAACCGGTTGTGACGGAACACCACGCCGCGATACGTGGGGTTGCCAAACAGCTCCATCGCGCCCTGGTCGTCGGATTCCAGCACCGCACTATGCACTTCGTTGAACTCGATCACGTGGTCGTTGCCTTCGATGCGCATGACGCTGCTGGGGCAGTTGTACATCAGGTTATGAGCGACCCGGTTCCCGACGCCTTCCAATTGGACCGCAGGGGTGTACGTGCGGTCGATTCGGCCAAAATTGTGCATGCGACAGTTTTCCACGAAATGGCGACCCGGCGTTAGCGTGGTGCGATTCCCGCCGATCACCTCGCTGGCCCGACGGCCGATCGTGTGGATGTCACAGCCGAACAACCCATTCTGCTGGCCGCCGCAGATGGTGATGCCGTTGCCTGCCAAGCGGCTGACGGTACAGCCCAGGATCAAGCACCGCTGGCAATCGGTCAAGATCAAGCCATGGAAACGGCCCAAGTCGAACGTCAACCCTTCCAGCCGAACGTCATGGACCTGGTCCATCGTCAACATCGGGGTCGAAAGCATGCCGATTTCGACTTCGGCATCCTCCAGGTCGGTTGGCGGGTACAGGTACAGCATGCCGGTCTGGCGATCCAGGTACCATTCGCCCGGCTGATCGATCTCTTCCAACAGGTTGAAGGCAAAGTAGCGGATGCCCTGCCCCGTATCCATGCCCGGTCGACTGTAATGGTACGCTTGATCGCAGATGATCGTCCGCGTCTCGGGATCGATGCGAGATACCTGAATGGTGGCGTCCGCCCACAAGAAGCGAAAATAACCGAACAGCCAAGGATCGGCCGCGTCGACCCACCGTTCATGCCGGTCGTCCAGGTATTCGAACACTGACGGCTTACCATCCGCTCGCGAACCCGGTTCGATCAATTGGCCGATCCCGACGAAGCCTTCGTTGGGCCAGCGAGCCAGGGTCATCGGCTGGCCATCGACGAATAACTCCAGCGTCGGTGGCGACGCCGGCTGTCCGAACCCGCGAACGGCCAATTGTCCGAAATCGTCGATGCCTTGAGCGCGCAAATCGCATTGCAGGACCTTACCTCGAGCTTCTTCGGGTAATCGGCGTAGAATCGCGTCGTCCTTCACCGGCTGGAATCCGCCGATGCGAGTGCCGCCGTAGAAGATCGCCTGTCCGGGCTCGGTGGCTCGGTAGACCACGGGGGCGTCGGGCGAGCCGGAATCCTGGCGAGTCAACTCGATCGGTGCGGTCACCCGGTACTCGCCGGGCAGAACGTTCACCGCGACGGCGCCTTCCCCGCCCGCGTGCCTCCACTGGCGAACCAAATCCCGAGCGCGTGTCAGCGAGGCGACCGGCCGCTCGCGCGACCCATCGTGGGCATCGTTGCCCGCAGCCGAGACGTACCACTGAGCAGCAAACCGGGTGATCTGCGGGATCGACGTCCTGGAGGCGGCAGGATCGCGAGCGGGCAAGCCACGCGAGCGGCGATCGATTTCCTCAACCAACTGGGCCGCTTCGTGGCGATGGACGTCCGGATAACCTTGGTTGTCAGCGATGGCCGCGTACTCCGATCGAGCAAGCTGGATCTGCTGTTCTGCCATGTGACTTTGCGCGATCCGCAGGTGCGCGTAACTCCGCAAGGCCTCGGGCGCGTCGGCCGACGCCACCAATTCGGCACAGACCGCACGCACGTCGGCGAATCGTCCCTCGGCCCACGCCTGGTGCGTTTGACCGAAACGTTCGATCAAATCCTGACGCCGTGCGGCTGCCAACGCTTCCGGCGAAACCACCGCGCCAAACGTGTCCTGCAGTTCCGTAAACTGCTGACGGACCTCGGCACGAGTCAGCGGGCGACGATAAATCCGCACGTGATCCATCCAGCCCCAATAATTCTGCCAGGAACTACCGAGCGTAAGCTGGCCGCCCAGACTGAAATCGCCGGCAAAGCCCTCGGGAAGCCGCGTCTTTGATTGGCCATAGCCGTTGACGTACAGGGTGACCACGCCTTGCCGGCGATCGCAGACAACTACCACGTGCGACCATTGGTCCCGCGACAATCGGATCGGAGAACTGCCGCCGGTCGACACCGTCTTGCCGTCCTGGTCCCGGTAGCAGAAATAGTAGCCGGGCGATCCGCTGCCAAACAGATCGATGACCAGGTTCGCATCCGGATAGACTCCATAATTGAAGATCCTGCGCTGGTTTTGGCGGCGGTCGATCGTGAACTGATGCGGTTTGAGCCACGCGCTGAACGTCCACGAACCCTTGCCGAATCGCAGGTCGTCAGGAATCCTGACGCTGACCGTGCCTCGCTGAGTTCCATCGAACCAGATCGCGTGCCCCGAAGGCGAATCGCCCCAATCGGCACTGACCGATCCATGCAATCCGTTGCCCGATCCGTCACGCACCGTCTGGCCCGAGCCCTCGTCGAACGTGTAATGCAACAGCAGTTCGTCCTCGGCCGGCCCCCGTGATCCCGTTGCCAAGCATGCCGCCAACCAAGCCATCAACAACAACCATGTTCGCCAACGCATCACGCATCTCCTTGGGAAATTGGCCAGATCCACCGATCTTCACAAGGCCGGCGAAACGTGTCAAGCCCCCCCCAGCCCCGCATGTTTGCAGTTTTCACCGACGAAAATGCCGCCCAAGCGAGCGAAGCTTGTATGAGTTCACTACCCATCCCGCGATGACCAGCAGCCCCCGCTTTAGTGCTGACGTCGCCGAATTTGCGCACGGTGCGCGCGTCTTTGTACGTTGGGACTCTGGCCCGACCGGGTCAGGTCGGAGACCCAACCTACAAGGTTGCGACTGGAGGCGGCGGTAGGCGCCAACCTACAGATTACGCCGAAGCGCTAACGAATGGTTAACAGTCCTTCTTATCGCTGACGATACAAGGATCATCAACAAAGAAAACGGACCGCTGTTTTTCGCAAAGGGGTCGTCGGGCTTGAGATTCAGTAAATTCGGTACGCTGTTTGCTCTCGTAGCCAACGGATTCGGCGGCTGCAAGTACCTCCGTCCAACTTAGAGTGTTCGGTCATAACCTGCACGTATCTTGTAGGTTGCCCCTTCCGGGCCGACCACCGACCGCGAGGGCCGACGAGGGCCGTCGTACGTGGGTTGCGGCCCGAAAGCCGCGTTAGGAATTGTTTTGTCGCATGGTTCCCAATTCAACTCGCATGAGATCGCAGCGAAGTAGCAAGTTGAAACGCGCGAGAAGAAGTCTTCGTCGTGGTCGTCAGCTTGGTGTCGAGTCGCTGGAAGACCGCCGATTGTTGGCAGGGTTGCCGCTGAGCGGCGGCGCGCAGCCGACGGATTTCGATCAGTATCTGTTGGAGTTGATCAACCGCGGCCGTGCGAATCCGGCGGCCGAGGCGAGCCGCTACGGCATGAGCCTGAACGATGGTTTGCCCGCCGGGACGATCTCCACCACACCGAAACAACCGTTGGCTTTCTCCCCCACGTTGATCGCCGCCGCGCAGGGGCACAGCCAATGGATGATCCAAACGGATACCTTCAGTCACACCGGGCAGGGAGGGAGTAGCCCCGGTGAGCGGATGGCTGACGCGGGTTACTCCTTCGAGGGATCTTCAAGCTGGGCAGAGAACATCGCCTTTCAAGGTACCACCGGCACGTTTTCGACGATCGACTATGTTGATCAGATCCATGCTAACCTGTACGGTAGCCCGAACCATCGAGTGAACCAGATGAACGACAACTTGCGTGAGTTTGGCACGGGGGTCGTCTCGGGGACATTCCTTCACGACGGCACGAACTATCACGCGTTGCTGGTCACCGAAAAGTTCGCCTATTCCGGGAATTCGGTGTTCCTAACAGGCGTGGTCTTTGACGACGGCTTGGTTTCCGCGAATGAGTTCTACACGCCGGGGGAAGGGTTGGAGGGGGTCACCGTGACCGCTACCCGTCTTTCCGATGGCCAAAGCTTCTCCGCGCAGACCTGGGGATCGGGCGGGTATACCTTGCCTGTGCCCGGCGGCACCTACACCGTGACGGCAGCCGGAGGGGCGTTGAACGTGACGTTGGTCAAGGACAACGTGTCCGTCGCAGACCGGAACGTCAAGGTGGATTTCACGTTGGCGGACAACGCCGCTCCCGTTATCTCCAGCCTTGCGGCGACGCCTTCCAACGTTACGCGGCCAGACACCTTGACTCTGACAGCTCATGGGGTGAGCGACCCCAACGGTCATGTTTCGAGGGTCGAGTTCTACCTCGATACGAACGGCAACGGCGTTTGGGATCCCAGCGACCAAGTGCTGGGCACCATCGAAAGCGCAAGCGATGGATGGACTTGGAGCGGCAGTACGGCTGGTTGGGAGGTGGGACAGCATCGGCTGTTCGCCCGGGTGCAAAGCGACGACGGTGCATGGAGCGAATCGGCTACGACCACAGTGATCGTGCAGAATGCCAATCCCTTCGTGGAAAGCCTTTCCGCTTCTCCCTCGGTCGTCTTGGAAGGCCAGCCAATCGAGCTGACCGCTGCTGGAGTCAACGACGCCGAAGCAACGGTAGTTCGAGTAGATTTTTATCGAAATGGGATATTGTTGGGCTCCGACACCGACGGCAGCCAAGGATGGACTTGGACGGGTAACACCGCAGGATGGACCGCAGGCGCCCAAGAGTTTTCCGCTCGCGCATGGGACAACGACGAAGCATCCAGCGAGCTGGTCACGACGACGGCCGTGTTGGTCGCTCAACTGCCGCCGCTGGATTTCGGTGTCGTGCCGGTGTTCGCCCGAGCCCAACGAGAACTGGTAATCTGCAATGATGGGCCTGAACCGTTGATCGTTCCCGGCTTGCAACAGGAGTTGCCTTTCGCCATGCATCCGCCGGAAGGTTCCGGCGAAGCCGACGATTGGATCATCGCGCCGGGCGCCAGCGTTTCGTTTGTTGTCAGCTACTTACCGACCGAAGAAGGCGCGGATCACGCCGTCGTGCCTCTGATCGGTGATCCGACCGGACGGCACGTGGAACACCTCGGCTTGGCCGTTGCCGGTTGGCAAAATACCGTCAACCCCTTCGACGTGAATGGAAGCGGTGCGGCAACTCCGTCAGACGTGCTGCTGCTGATTAATGAAATCAATTACCGTGGCGTACACAAGCTGCCGCAAAGGACCGCCGAACAGCCGGGACCACCGTGGTTCCTGGATCCCAACGGCGATGGACGTTTGACACCGGCGGACGCCTTGGCAGTAATCAATCACATCAATGTCACTAGTGCAAGCGTTCCTGAGGGCGAAGCGGATCGCGCATTTTGTGATTGGGATGAGGGATTCGCCAGCTTGATCTCCATCCCAACGATCGAAGCCCGCGTGGACGGGACCAGCCCCGGCACGTCCGATCGTCGGGACCGGCACGAGCAACCCCCGCTTCCCATACCGACCGCGCCCGACACGGGATTGGATGAGATGCGTCGTGTGCAGGATGCTGCTCGGCGTGAATCGCTGGCCGGATTCGACTACTTTCCACAGCGGAAGGTGGATGTTGCAATCCATCCCTTCGACCTCGAAGCCCTGCTGTCCGATCTGTTGGATTCCTGACCGGGACACCATTTCATGGCTTCATCAGCTCACTTTTTTGCTTTCTTCTTGGCGGTCTTGGTGCTCGTTTTTTTCACTGCCGTCTTCTTCACTGCGGTCTTGGTTGATCCTCGCTTTGGCTCCTTCGCCGCTTTGGATGTTGGCTGGGCGGCCCGTTTACGCTTGACACTCGCTTTCGGCTTTGCGGGCGGCGTTTTGTCCTGGTCCAATTCAATACCGAACAAGGCTCCCAAATCGTCGTCTGCCAGCGACGATGCGGCATCACCGGAAAGCGCCTGGTCCAGATTCTCACTCGCCACCGCTTGGTTGATCAACTGAGTTGGGTCGACGTCCCGCAAGGTGAACAGCAATTCCGGTTCCTCGTCCAGGCGTGCGCCGATGCCGTACAGCACGGCAGCCACGTGTTTGCAGAGCATCGCCCAATCGGGGCAGCTACACGCGAGCTTGATTTCCGCAGGTTTGGGAAACAATCCGTCGCCTTTGCGCGTCAGCCGAGTCATTACACCTTCGGAGAAACGGCCTTGCAGCAGGTCGATCAGCGAGTCGATCGATTGCGAGCAGTCGCGTGTGATGGTCCGCCATTTCCGTTGACTGAGTTTTTCAATTTCGACGCGTACTCGGTACAATTCCGATCCGCTGACGATCGCAGTGACCTGGCCGGGGGCAACTTGCAGATCGATCACCGAACCGTTGCGGACATACGTGCGACCGCGAGGCAGCCGGTTCGAGTAATCGCTGTAATTTTCCAAATTCTCACACCAAGCCTTTCCCCAAAACGTCTTGGCAATGGTGCGGCCTGTCAACTCGATCGGCTTGAGTTCCTGTCCCTCCTTCGCCAGCTTGGCGGCAAATTGCTTCGCCTGATTTTTTCGTCGACTGACCGGTACGTAAGTCCTCCAAAACCTGGCCATCAGCATCCTCCGAAAACGAGCATCCTTTTGTTCGCGTCGCGTCACGATTCGTTCAATCTAATCCGAATCCCGTTTTTTCGACAAGATCCAGGTGCTTCGAAATTGCTGCTTGCTGGATCATCGAACCCGACTCCTTTGCGGCGAGCATGGTCGAGGATATCGTACAGGTACTGCTTCCGTTGTTCCAATGGCATGAAGTTGACCCGAGCCATTTCTTCTCCGAACGCCCGCACGTGGAACCGGTATTCGACTTCGCGTAAATAAGCCAGGGTATCCGGTGTCAGCCAATCCGGTTTCTCGTGACTCATATTCGTGTCTCCGATGTCTTCACGTTACTCCAGTCCCACAAAGTTCATCGTGGCGTCGGGCAGCCGCAACCCCGTAGTACACGCACGCCATGCCGCTCGTAATGGCGCACCGTCCCCCGCTGCCCCGGACGGTGGCAACAAGTTGTTGAAAAAAACGGTCGAGTTCAGCAGGGGAAACCATGCCCGTATTCTAATCACCTGCCGACCATTTTCGAAGACCGGATTGCGGCTTCGATGCGCGCATTGGTCACGGTCGATCGCGTTCCATCGGCCGTCCGCCCCCGCCGACCATCCGCGAACCGTCGTTCCGCAACCGTTCAGACGCCCACGCCAAGCAGTGCACCGTCCAGCGGTGGCCGCCGGGTGGGTGATCAGCCAGCGAGCGGATCGAGTGGCCTACGCCGCGAAGCATTCGTGGAAGCCGGCGTGCCGGTTGCAACCCAGTACGAAGCGACACCGATGTACCAGCGGCCTGAGTAGATTCCACGGGTGGGTGATATGCCAGCATACCATACACGATCATGTTCACGATGCGGCGGAGGATCGACAGCTCCAGTGGTGGCCGGGAAGGATTGAGTAGCACGGATCGCAGGACCGGGGCACGGATCCGGATTTCGCAAGCTTGAGAACTCGCCCGACACCTCGCAGATCATCCGTGCTCCGGCTTTGCCATTCGTGCTACTTTTTTGGCCGCATGCACGACCGGCGAATGGCTGTTGCAACTTGACCAGCAGAATTGATCCTGCGGACCGTGCCGAAGTCGCTGCTGGCCTCAAGGGTTAGAAAGTCAACCTCAGCTTTCGCATCTTGCACGACGACTGACTCTGGGCCACAATGGCAGTACACTTTAGTTGGGACAACGACGCGTCCGAAACGAGAAAGGCATCCCCGAGCCCATGGATACCAGGATTTTGCATCGAGTTCTGGAGCCCGTACTCCGCACTCTGCCGCCCGAAGCCACGACGGATCAGAGAACTCGCCGTCGGCCTTACAGTTTCTCCAGCTATCGAGTAAAATATCGTCAAGGGGGCGAACCGGTTTGATGTTGGAACTCGAACATGGAGCGCAGGATGAATGCACCCGAGTTTTCGCCGTGGAAGCGCTGGCAGCTACGACTGCAACTTGCCGAAAGCGATGGCCCGGGCGTCTACCTGCTGGGCCAATTCGAAGGCGCGACACCCGAACGCGTTGATCCCACGGATGAACGCATCGTGCTGATCGCGGAAACGCATCGGCAAACGCTCGAGCGGCGTTGGTACCAATTTGAGCGCAGTGCAACCCGTGGTGCGGATGGACACGCTGGAGGCTACACCTTTTGGACGCTGTTCGGGCAAGGCGCGGAGTCGCTGATTCCAGGCTGGCTTTGTGTGTCCGCCACAACCGCTCCGACTGGGACAAAGCAGACCCAATCGCACGTGCAGGAATTGAAGAACCAGTTGCTCGCACGCTACGTGGAACGCCACGGCGTCTTGCCTTGCTGCAACATGCGCGGGCCTGCTGGTGTCAGCGCGACGACCGGTCTTGATTCTGCAGTTACCGTGCCGGAAGTTCGCTTTTCCCCATGGCTTGCGTGGTCAAGAGTCACAGAACTCGGCGCAGGAAAGTACCCAGGTGTATATGCACTGGGCGTGTTCGACGGCTCAGCGCCGGCATTGCCCGACGCGTTAGATGAACGTGTGGTCTACCTCGGCGAGACCTGCAATAACTCGCTGCTAGGTCGATTGTACCAGTTTGAGCGTTCTGCTTTCCAAGGAAAAGATGGACACAGTGGTGGATGGACCTTCCGCAGTCGATTCGCAAACGAGGGCGAACTTCTGTATGTGAGCGCGTTTCCCGTCCCAAAGTTGACGGAGCCACATCGATCTGCCTTCATTCGACACGTCGAACGCGATCTGCTGTGGCAGTATGTGAAGCGGTGGGGCCGCAGGCCCATCTGCAACAGCAAGTAGAGGAGGCGACTAGGCGATGCGATCGCTGATTGTTATCAGTTGCGGGAAAGCCAAAGTCTGGGATCGGGACCCGGATAGGAGATCCGTTCCGGCCCGCGATGCTTACACCGGCTCACTTTTCCGCTTGTGCCGCCGATACGCGGAGTCCCAGGCCCCCGAGGCGTGGGTGATTCTGTCAGCCAAGTATGGATTGCTCCGTCCAAACGAGTTGATCGACGACTACGACGTCACCATCACCGATCCCGACGCCATTTCCGTCGATACTTTGCGCAAACAATGGCGAAAGCGATTTCGAAAGTTCGAGCGGATTATCAGCTTGTGCAGCCGAGCCTACGACCGTCGGCTGCAGGCAGCAGTCGGAAGTGACCTCCCGTTCGAAAACCCACTGGCCGGCCAGGATCTCTTCAAGAGGATGAAGTGGCTGCGCGCCAAAACAGTCGATGCGCACTGTTGATCGCCATACAACCACTGTCCGATCCAACGCGATTCCGATGCCGCGGCTTCCTTCCAAATGAGGACGCCGCAGAACGTCGATCTCTTGTCCGACTTCCTCACTCAGGTATATTAGGGCGTTTGGGTTCGGGGTCGACTCAGGATTCTTGGCTGTCATGGGCGCACTCACGGAATACTTGCAGGACTGTTTTGCGGAGTTCTGTCCGCCGGGCTGGACGTGTCGGCGCGAGGTGCGGGTGTTGGACGGCGCGCTGGCCAAATCATTGGGCTATACGCCCAAAGCCGATGTGGCCCTCGAGTGTGACGACGGGCAACGCAGGTTGTGGATCGAATTCGAGGTCAGCCGAGCGGATCCGGTCGCGAATCACGCCAAGTTCGCCACCGCCCACCTGTTCCAGCCTTTACGTTCCATCGAAGCGTTCATCTCGATGGTCAGCGGCCACGTGGTACGCGGTCGACGCAATCTGGCCGCCAACACGATCTGCTTGATGCGGCACATCGGCATGAACGCCTTTCACACCACGCTGCTTCCGAGCATCGAACCCGATGAGATCCGGCGTCTGAACCACCTGGACAAGCACGCGCTGGCCAGCTTGAATTTGCAGCCGCAACGAGAGATTGCCCGAGCGATCGAGATCTCCCAACCGGTGGTGACCACCCGCAAGCACCGCATCTATTTCGTAGGCGACCTGTTGGACGTGCTCCGGAATCTGCGCCACTGGAACCAGCAGATCCAGACCGACCTCGCCCGGCATCAGTGGGGTCGGCGTCGAGTACGCTACTTCGTGTTCGATCGAAAGACCAAACAGTTCGCGCCCTCGAAGTTCTGCGCTTACCTTCCCCTCTCGCTGGATCGTCCACGGATTCTTCCAATCTCGTCCCCCGTGATGACCATCGAGTTGTACGCCAGCCTGGACGAATCCGAAGCACGGTTTGACGGAAATCGAGCTTGGCGACACCTGAACGAGCATCTGGCGATGAATCTGATTCCGTTGACGGAAGACTCCGAGCTGTCCGCGTTCTTCGAAACATGGTCACGGCGCGTCGCCGAATCGATTCAAATCGACCGGCGCGGCGCTCTGATCTTATGTCCCCCGAAATGGTTCGGGTAAGCCCATCGCACCTCGTCGGACTCCCGCCAACGGCGTTCGCAGGATGTGTTCATCCAAGCTCCATCGATCATCTTCCGGCCGATACCGGTTCGCTCCGCCTCCCGCCCCTACCTCGGCCTTGCTCGCCAAAATCCCGGCGTGCCACAGGATTTGCTTGAACTGAAACACCGTCGCCGTGCGGAAATCGATCGCCGCAACCGGCGTGTTCAAGTCACGGTCGGGATTGCGCAAGAACAGGGCTCGCGCCAGGACTTCGTCGCGATGCATCGCAGCTTTCAGTAGCTCGGGAATTCCCAGCGCACCGTTCGCAGCCCGGCGCAGCGTTTCGACTACCAGGTGTACGGCGGGCTGGCTGAGCAGGACCGCTCGCGCGACGGCCGCGACGGCCGGAGCGGCGTCCGCCAGCCGCAATCGCTTCGCAGGCCGGTTCTCGGGGAGGAACCCGACGCCTTGAAGCAAATCCGCGATCGTTGCCCCTTTGGGCGTCAGCCAGCCATCCACGTCGATCAAGCCCAAAATCCTGGCACCCTCGATGGACCCCGTTGCGGTAAACGCGAGCTTGCGTGAGTCCCTTCGGCCAGTCGGCGATATCCGCCTTGACTTCGAAACCGGCCACCATCGAACAGGTTTCTTGTCGCACCGAGCACACCAGATCCGGGCGAAACCCATCGATCCAAATCGTCGCCATCGGCATCCACAATCACCTCAGACACTCGCCCACCGCGCAACCCCTC
>SKKK01000514.1 GCA_007121535.1 Planctomycetaceae bacterium
GCAGGCGATTTCTGTGGTCGAAGCGATCGCGGAGAAAACGGAGGATCGGATGATGTACGACCAGCGATTGAAGGCACAGCGCGACTATCAATGGGGATTGGACAGCGCGCGACAAGAGGGCTGGGAACAGGGCATGGAAAAGGGCATGGAAAAGGGCCGGGAAGAAGGACGGCAGGAAGGCGAATTTTTGGGGAAGATCCGAATTCTTCAAGAGCTTCTCGGCGACGAGCCGAGTTCCCCCGAAGATTTGGACGAACGAACGATCGGCGAGTTGTCCGAAATTCTCGCCGATCTGCAACAACGCCTGCGATCCCGCGAATCGTGACCGAGCCGCGTTCGAGAGGGACCGCCTGCTTTGCCTGGAGTTCCCAATCTTCCACAAAGCTGTCCTGCACGCCCTCTTTCGGGGACGCGAAAACTGAGCTTGCCTCAACCTTCCGTTCCTTGATACGCTTGCTGCCTCTCGTGGCAATCAATCAAGCGTCTGTCTACAAGGAATGGTGTTATGCGTTCGCGGACCAATGGATTATGGTTGGGGATGCTGATGATAGCGGTGGCCGGTTGCGACGTTCCCACAGTCTCCTTACCAACTCCGTCGCATTCCGATTGGGGACGATTCGAAGGTGAGGTCGTGGCATCGTGGGATGCGGACGGACGGCTGATGACGCTCCGCGAAGATTTCGCTTATGTCGATCCCGCTGGTAGACGCTGGTTGGCGCCGGCCGGGACCGTGGTGGACGGAGCTTCGATCCCTCGTCTGTTCTGGACCGTGATCGGCAGCCCGTTCTCGGGCAGGTACCGGAACGCTTCGGTGGTGCATGACATCGAGTGCGACGAGATGCGGGAACCCTGGCAAGACGTGCATCGCATGTTTTATGAAGCCTGCCGGGCTGGGGGCGTAGAGGAAGCTCAGGCCAAGATCATGTACTACGCTGTTTATCACTTCGGTCCGCGCTGGGAATTGATCGCCGAAAATATGGTCGAACAGATGATCGGGACCGATGGCCAGCCGGTGGAGCGGGAAGTAACCGTCCAGCACGTGGTACGCGTCGATCCTCCACCACCGACCCCGGAAGAACTCAAGCGAGTTCAAGAGTACATTGTCGAGGAGGCTCCGGAGCCGGAAGCTCTGGAACGGTTCTCCCGGGCTGCTCTTCACCGTCGTGTGGGGCGAGGCCGCGGGGAGTTCACGCCTCGTACGGACGCCGAGGGGAATTTCGTTCGTCCCTTTGGCGAAGCGGCCCCCCGCGAGCTACCATCCTGGCGGGAACGGCCCGAGGCGAAACCGGCCGCCTCTGGCGATCGCGCACCCAGACCGGATGGCCAGATACCTGGTCGTCGCCCAACGGGAACCGAGGGACGCATTCCACCGATCTCGCAAGAAACGATCCAGTGGGTCACGGACATTGTCCAACAGCACATCGATCGCCAAGCGGGCACGCCGCGTATGGCGAGGTACCAGGTGGAACGCTCTCGAAACGGTTATCGGGTCTTGGTGGAATACCTGCACGAGGACGATCAAGGCCAGTTGGCGCCGTACGAGGGTGGAACCAGCACGGTCCGCGTTTCACGGGATGGTCAGGTGTTGGAGGTCGTCAGTGGTTTCGCATCGCGAGAGCGTAGCGAAAGAATGAACTACCGACCGTTGGACCGGCCAATCAATTAGCGTCGCGTTTCGCGAAAGGGGTCGGGAGTCGTTTTCGGGCAAGCCGTTTAGGATCGGCAAAGAAATAGCTGTCGGATATTCAGTGAGCGGCACGGCGCTAGCCGCCGGTTTTTCACCGCACGGGAACCGGTGGCTAGCGCCATTCCGCTCACGGGAACCGGTGGCTAGCGCCATTCCGCTCAGTTATTTCTTTGCCGATGCTCACCAACCAACATCCGACACCTATGGTCTTGCCGGTCCTTCACACAGCAGGCGAAACGAATTTCGCACGTGTCAATAGGATTCCAACGCTCCCGCGTCACGGCCTTGGCCCCGAGGCGCGGCGCCGCGCATGTCGCGCAGTGCGGGGCCGTCAAATTGCCAGGCGTATAACTCCTCGATCGTCGTCCGGGCATCGGCCAGCGTCCCGCGCGCGATCCGCAGAAAATCGATCGCACCGCTCAAATGATTGCCGTCCGGGCGACCGCCGACATACAGGTTGGCCTCGCTGGCCAACGAGACCGATTCCAGGCCCGTGCCGGTGCTGTCTTGCCGGCCATCGACGTACAAGGTCAGCGTACGTGCGTCGCGATCCGCTTCGGCGATCACGTGGCGCCAGCGGCCGTCATCCAGCCGGCCGTTTGACAGCAAGACGGCCCGTTCGCCCTCGCCTGCGATCGACCATCGCAGCCGACCGTCCACCAGTTCCAATGCGTAACCTGCGTCCTGCTTCTTGCCGACGATCCACCCGTCACCATCCGCGCGAAAATAGACCTCGATCAACACATTGCCGTCGTGAATGGCGGGGTTCTTCAACGAGTCTCCTTCAAACGTGAACGGCTGGATCTGCGGGTCTTGCCCATGCCGAGGTCGAGTGGCCAATCGCGCCGTGTACGGTTCGGCAAGCGCGGCGTGTGAGACCACAGCATAGGTCTTCTTGGAAGGCGAAAAGCGGAGGGCGCCCGGAGCATAGTTCTGCAGTGGACCGTCGATGTAGTCCTGCGGATCGACGTTCACCGCCGTCAACGGGTAGGTCGGTCGCAAGTAGTAATCATCCCGGTCGGTCAAGAAGTCCTTGGCATACCAGTGTTCGTCGATGATGTGGCGATGATCGTCGCCGGCCGGGATGAAGTGCCATTCGCCCGCCACACCGTACAAGGCCCAGGGTACGAAGACGACGGCACCGGCGTCCACCGCCGCAGATTTCGGGTTCAGCCGGAAATCGCCCTCAGCCGGATTGCGTAGCGGCGGTTCTACGTCCATGACTCCCAGATCGGTTACCTGAACCTGTTGTTCTTCCAGTGCGGCGTGGAAATCCTGCCATGTCTCCAGCCAGCGTCCCGAAGGCTCGAACACGCCCATCTGCCCGATGTCGTAGAACACGTTCTTCCCGTAGGCATTGGTCGGCAGAGCAAATTCTTCCTTCTGTGGGCCGGCGTGGGCGGCGTTCCCATCGGCCTGAGTCCGTGCCGGGTCGGCGTGACGAAAGACCCGATCGCTGATGCTTTGCCAGACGTTGCCCAAAAACTTGTTGCGGCCGGCGTGCGGAGCCTGGCGGCGCGAACCGACATAGAAGTTGTAAGCCGTGTTGTTGAAGAATGCGTTCTGGTGACTGATGATCTCCTGAAAGGCCGAATGATTGACCAGCGGGCTGGTGGGGTCATTCGACAGCCCCCAGGCGATATTGTTGAACAGGTAATGCTGGAAGCCGCCATCCACGTAGTAGGCGTGTCCGAACCCGGGACTCTGCCCGTGAAACGTTCGACGGCCTTCCCATTGGCCTCGCGCATCGAAACTGAGGTTGTTGAAAATGTACACCGGTCCATGCTGCCAGCTTTCGATGCCGCCGAAATCGTTGGCGTGCTGCATCGTCTTCCAGGCTTTGTTCTGATGGATCAGGATACGCACCAGGGGAACGTCGCCGCGAGTCGCTCCTTTGCCGCCGTAGACGTTGATCGCTTGAGCCCCCGACCGCTTGATCACATTCCCGGCGATGTGCGCCCGTCGCGGATAGCTCAAGTCGAAGACACAGCCCCGCTCGTAACGCGGTGCCCGAAAACCGATATCGGTGGCCAGGTTGCGATAGATCCGCACGTCGTCCAGGATCCCGACCGGATGCGAATAGCCCCAACCAGCGCCGTCGCTCAGATGAGCCGCGCCCACGTCGGTGTTGCGGAACACGTTGTCTTCGATCGTGATCCCGAGCACCAGCGACCCCTCGCCCACCGCTCGCATCCGGATACCCATCACGACGTCCTCGAAGACGCAATGAGCGATCCGAACGTCCCGGGCACTGCCCCAGATACGGATGCACGCCGGTTGTGCGTCCGGGCGGATGGTGTATGGTTTGGCACGAAAGTCCCAGGCGACGACATCCAGATTCCAGGGCTGGGTGGTCCAGCGGAAATCCAGACCGCTGATCTCCAAGTGTCGGACATGGTCGCCCACGATCACGTCCGGGTATCGCCCCGCCTCGACGCGCACCTCTTCCGGGTCGATGCCCTCGGGAAAGCGAACGTACAGGGTGCCTCCGTCTCCCTGCCGGTCGAACCAGAATTCGCCGTTCGGATCGTCCAGGTATTGCGGTTTGTCCTCCAGGTAATATCGCATGCCGCGGAAGATGACCGATGCGTTGCCACCGCCCGTCCATCCCGCGAACCGGAGCGAACCATCCGCCGGGTCGTAGTTCAAGACTCGGGTTGGATACGGAGTCCCCATGACCCAACCGAATTCCGAGTAGATCAAGGCGTCTTGAACAAAGTCGGAGTCGAGGCCCTTCAAGTTTTTGGAATCGTTGGCGCTGAACCCCTCGCGAGGCTGAAAGGGATGCGGGTCGTTGGTCCAGCGGAACCACTCGGCTTTGTGATCCTCTGCTTGGCTGGACCAATTGGGATGTCGAGCCAGAGGCAGACGCGTGGCGGTTCCTTGGGCGTCGATGATCCACAGGGTACGCGGCAAAAAATCCAGTTCGGCTCGCCACACACTCTGCGGTTCAGGGATCGCCGTATGCCGGGCGCCCCGCGTCCAATCCGAGACCGTTTGCGAGCCGGCCAGGATCGCAGGACCGTCGCCCCACTCGGGATCGCGGGTCAAGCGGATTGGTTGGCCAGGTTGCCCGTCTTGTTGGACCGTCAACTGACCGCGATAGATCACGCCGCCTTTGAAGACGTACGTGTCGACTCCCTCAAAGGCCGCTGCCTTGTCGCGAGCATTGGCGTCCCACGGATGATGCTTCCAGGGATGTTGTCGCGAGGTTCCATCGTTGGCGTCGGAACCCCCTTCGTAGTCGATGTAACGGAGCGTCTGGCCCGTCGAGAAGCGTCGCGGTTCTGGCGTCCAAACGATGTCGCCGGTCTCCGTGACGTGGGCATAGTCCTGCTGCCAGTCGAATCGGATCGGCTCGGCGTTGGATGATGGACCGACGAATACCCACAGCGCGAAAATGGAAAAGAATAATGCTGTGTTTCTCATGGAATGCTGCCTTCCGTTCGATTTCGTGGGTTTCTCGAAGCGGCACGGCGCTAGCCGCCGGTTCTGGGCGCCAACGGCGGCTAGTCCCACAGCGATTCGATAATCTCGACCGTGCGTTGGACCAACTGGTGTCCGCCTTCCGGGCCGATCAGCGTACTCTCGGGAATCGCGCCATAAGCGCCGCCAGCCACCGAGCGTTCGGTGGGTAGGTAGCCGGCGCCATCGCCGGTCAATTGGACCACCAGCGTCTGGACGGCTTTGCTGCGCGCTTTGATCTGCATTCCGAAATCCAAGTACAATTCGAACGGGTTCGTCGCGATAGCCAGGTCTCCCAGCCGGATCACGTGGACTTCGACCGGCATCGTGGGTTGAGTCTGCTGAAGTTCGTAGCGATCCAACACTCGAGACGCCCGCGTCAAGCGCCAGAAGACGCCGGTAATGGGGCCGAACCAGCCTCGCTTTTCACGCAACTCGGGCTGTTCCTCCAGCGTGTTGAGCATCTGACGGTATTCGCCCAGCAAACGCTCGAAAGCCTGTTCGACGGACTCCTTTTCAGGCCGATGATGCGTAGCACGCGGCGTCTTGATGTCTTCCTCCGACAGTTGCCGCCGACTGAGTTCCACCCGTTCCATACGGTGAGCCAAGATCGGATGGTGGTCGATATGCTCTTCCATGACGGGCAGGATCGACGTCACGGCATCGGCGATGCGGACCGCGATCTGCTGGCGCCGGTTTCGCCCGCTCAACCGCTCCATCCTCGCTTCGGCCCGTCGTTCGATCATTACTCGCGGCGACTGATCGCCCGCCGCAGCCGATTGCGGCAGGACAAACAGGTCCTCGCCCAATCGCCGGCGCAGTTCCAGGCGCGTGTCGTGCCAAAAATCGGCGGTGATCCGCGATCCGCCACTGACCTGGGAAGGACAGGCAATATTGATCAAGACACCGGTCAGTTCGCCTTGATCGTCCCAGGTATACACGAGACCGACCGAATGATCTTCGAAGCCTTCGATATGGCTGAAGTCGGGTCGATCGACCGCTCCGTACATCCGCGAGCTGCCATCGCGATAGGCTGTCAACCGATTGTGGCCGACCACGGCATGCGATAGACCAAAGCTCACTCCGCCGGGGGCGCGGGACTGCCAGGCTTGTTGCACCGCTTCGGCGATCCGATCGGCGGCAAACCGGACGTAATCCAACGGCGCCATGACGCCCAAATCGATGCCCCAGCGGGACCACGCGATCGGGA
>SKKK01000406.1 GCA_007121535.1 Planctomycetaceae bacterium
CCGCAGCCAGCCGGAGCGTTGCGACCGGGTGCCCGACGAGCCGGGCGCCGAGATGCAGCACGACACCACGCTCTACCGGGTGAAGCTCGGGAAACAATCGGTCCCGCTGATCGCCAGCCTGATCTACCTGCGCTACTCGAAGCGGCGGTACTTGAAGTTCTACCGCGTCTTCAACCGCTTCGCCATGAAGTGCTTCCTGCACGAAGCCTTGATGTTCTGGGGCCATGCCGCCGGCCGCTGCATCATCGACAACACGAACCTGGCTCGGCTGCGCGGTGCGGGGAGCCGTGCGGTGATCGTGGCGGAGATGGAGACCTTCTCGCAACGTTACGGCTTCCGCTTCGTCTGCCATGCGATCGATCACCCCAATCGCAAGGCCGGCAACGAGCGCAGCTTCTGGAGCGTAGAGACCGGCTTCCTTCCCGGCCGCACCTTCAGCAGCCTGGAAGACCTCAACCAGCAAGCCCGCCAGTGGGCCAGCCACACGCAACTTCCGAGAGTACATCGCTACCTCAGCCAACAGCGCGGTCTGTCCACGGCGATTCTGGCGTCGCTGATCGAGCAGGGCAAGTTATATGCCGATGCGCGTGGCAACGCCGTCTTCGTCATGCAGGCCGGCCAACCCAACCGCCCGGTCGGCGCCGAACTGCGCGGCACCGGCCGGCGCGTCTGGCGGGGCCTGGCGGCGGGGACCAGCAAAAACGCCGGCTACTTCTGGATCGGCGATCCCGGCGCGCAGCACCTCGTGCTCTGCGAATCCGCCATCGACGCGATCAACTGCCACCAACTCCACGCCGGGAGCCTAGCTGCCTTACTGGGCAGGCCCTGCCTCTGCATCTCGACTGCGGGAGTCCGTCCCGACGCCCCTTGGCTATCCCCGCTCTTGGCTCGCGGCTACCACATCTACTGCGGCTTCGACGCCGACGACCCCGGCGACACCGCCAGTCGCCAGATGCTCACCCGCCATCGGTCGATCCAACGCCTGCGTCCCCCGCGCCACGACTGGAACGACGTCCTGACGACTGCAAGCCAATAGCCCACCGTCACCCGCTCATCGCACCCCGTCTTCGTGCCGCTCACCCGACCAGCGATCCCATCACCACCAACTGCGCGCCGTCTGGCTCCCCGGAAGGAAGTACAGCCGGGTCCATTTATCAGAGCGGCGTGGGGCAGATAGTGAATGATCTGTTGGACGATGCTCTTCCACTGGCCGGTGGTCGGCCGATGGATCTGACCGGCGAGGCTCGCGCGCAGTTCCGGCGGCAACTGGCCGTGCCTCGCGCGCAGCTCGGCGACACCGACCACGGCGGC
The DNA here is from genome assembly GCA_007121535.1 of Planctomycetaceae bacterium. Lineage (GTDB taxonomy): Bacteria > Planctomycetota > Planctomycetia > Pirellulales > Pirellulaceae > SKKK01. The sequence goes on from SKKK01000406.1 coordinate 1,312, forward strand.
CAGCCGGAGCGTGAGTTCCACGACGTCGCACATCAGCCACAGCTTCAGTACCGGCTGCTGCTCACGCTGGTAGTCCCGTAGCGGCAGGGCCAACACCGACGGCCAAGCCGCCAGGTCAAGCGGTGATGAGTCTGACGAGTTTGACAACACACTTCTCCCGTGCGATTAGGGTTCGGCCTGGGTGAACACGTCCGACGTCGACTGTGGATATTCCTGAGTAGTTCGGACCCGTTTCCTTCTCAGTTCGGCGCCAGTCGCCCGGTCAAGGAAAACCTCGCCGCACTCACCGGTAAGCCTCTGGCGCGGCGGATGGATGCGGCCGAGGCGAGCAGCATGGTCAACGGTCATTGTGGTTTGGCTGGACGCGTGTTGTCAAGCAGAGTTCTCCGGACCGCAGCGAGATCGTCCTTCGTTGACGTGGCCGCCAAAAACGCGATAATCCAGTGTGTGGGACCAACAAAAGAGCAGGACGCGGGAATTCTGGCGACGCATTCCTAGGACGACGAGGCTGAGATGACTACATCGATTCTGGGTTGGATAAGAGAACGGGCCGATCGCTTCGCCGAGGTGCCCGAGGAATTGCGGCTGCTGCGCGACAATTTGCACCAACTAACGGGCGTGGCGGCACTGGACTTCGAGGCAGCCGGAATTCGGGTGCGCAAGATCATCGAGGGTCTCGTCCGTACTGTTCACTCTGCCGATCTTTGCGATCCGAGGAAGAAACCGCTTTTCGAGATGATTGAATCGCTACGCGAAAAGGGCGTGCTGCCGCCCCGCATCGCCTCGTACCTGCACACCATCCGCCGCATTGGCGACGACGCAGCCCATCATGAGATCCTGGAGGAAGACCTGCTGGCGATCCTCTTGCCGCTGTTGTTGGTGGTCGAGTGGTATTTCTGTTCCTATGCGAAGGGACCCGGGTTGGCGACGGTATACGTACCCGGTCCGGCGGAAGAGCTTCCGCCGCCGTTGCACTCGGCTTCGGCAGTCGTCGAGCACGCCGAACTGGTCGAGCGGCTGCTCGGCCTGGTGCAGCGGGTCCCGGCGGCTTTTCGCCTGCGGCTTTGGGTCGAAGCGGACGAACCATCGCGCCCGGTCCGGGATTTCTTGCCCGATTTCGGCCAGCCGCTGCCCCGACTGCTGCTGGGCGACCGCGCGGCGATTTGCGCCTGTGCCGATCGCGACTGCTTCCTCTGGATCGTCGATGTCGGAACGACCGGACGTTCGACCATCATCTTTCCGCGCGGCACGGCCGAGGACAACCGTGTGGTTGCCGGCCAGGTAGTTCGGATCGCCGGTACCCTCGCAGGCAAAGCAGGCCTGGAGACCGTCCACGCTTTCGCTTCCACGCAACCGCTGGCTGGTACGTGCCCTGCCGCCTCGAGCCCTCCGAGGGCAAGTGAGCGAAGAGTCCGTGATTTTCTCGTCGCGCAAGACATGGCAGTATCCCAAATTAAGGTCGCCCAGTCTTCCGCGACAATCCAGTTTCCGATCCGCCCAGCAAGGGAGAGTACGTCAGAGACACCCTTTGCAAACACTTGAACAAGAACTGCGTGGAAAGCAGGCTATTTTGGAGGCCAAAGAAAGGTACACATGAATACATACCGGAGCGAATATGAGCCGGTCTGCAGCGTCTCGTACCGGCCGAACGGACAGCAACTCGCTGGCGGCTGTTTCGATACCGTGCGAGTGTGGGATGCGGAGAGCGGTGCAGAGGTGGCCGTGTTGCGCGGGCACGAGAGCCACAGCTTTGTACACAGTGTGAGCTATTCCCCGGACGGCGGGCGGATCGTAAGCGGCTCGAGTGACGGGACGGTACGAATGTGGGATGCACACGGCGGCGCGAAACTGGCCGTGTTGCGCGTGCTCAAGCAAAAAAAAATAATACGCAGCTACGCTCTTTGGAGTTTTGCTGAGGATTGGAAACAGCTGTCTCACGGGATCGTGTTTAGCGTGAGCTATTCCCCGGACGGGAGAAGAATCGCCAGCGGCTCGGGGGACGGGATCGTTCGGATATGGAAAACGTGCACCAGGGCAGAGTTGGTCATGTTGCGTTTGATAACGATTGTTTCAGCAGCATTCCCTAGGCTAGGCGACAAGAATTGGGCAATATTGACTGTCCTCCGAGGACACGAAGGGTGCGTCCGCAGCGTCTCTTACAGCCCAGACGCTCAGCGGATTGCCAGCGGGTCAGAGGACGGGTCAGTTCGGGTCTGGGATGCGGAAAGCGGCGTAGAGCTTGCCATCCTACAGGGACATGACATGTCTGTCCTCAGCTCCACTTACAGCCCGGACGGTCAGCTGATCGCCAGTGGCTCATTGGACAGGACGGTTCGGGTGTGGGACGCCCATACCGGGGCCGAGCTGGCCGTTCTGCACGGACATGAAGCTGGTGTGACCTGCGTCTCGTTCAGGGCGGACGGTCAGCGGATTGCCAGCGGGTCGGGGGACGGGTCAGTACGGATATGGGATACCCAGAGTTGGGCGGAGTTAGCTGTATTTCGCACGCCGCTATTCCGGGGGGGGTCTTGAGTGCTATTTTGGTGATTCTATGGATTTAGCGGCTCCTGATTACTACCCCAAGACGGTTCCTGTGTCACCCGCAAGAAGTCCCATGCGTCAGGACGAAGATTCGAAACAAGTTTCTGGGGCTCCATCCCCAGCCGCGATCATACGCCGTCACACAGACATCTCGTTTCCTGCCAAGGTACCCGTCGGGAAGACATTCCCTCTGCGGGTCCAGCTTGTGCCCTCTGAGGAAACGTTGCCGAGCGGTGAACTTCGTGCGGTTCCGAAGCCGCACCCGCACGACGTGACACTGCCGCTGGTCGTGGGCGAGCCCGCCGCGCCGCACGAACCCCCGCCGCCGATCCGCGTCAACATCAGCGTGGCGGCCGAGAACTTCCAGATCGAAGGCGAGACCCACGCCCAGATCATCGTACCGTTGGTGGGTAGATCTCCGGCTGTCAACTTCCGGCTTCGCGGCCAGCAGGTCGGCCCGGGTAGAATCATGATCGACTTTGACCAGGATGGCCGCCCTGTCGGATCGGTCGACCTATCGCCGGAAGTCGTCCCCGCACATCAGCGCGAGTCCGAAGAGCCGGCTTCGTCGGCAGGCGAGATCGGGATCGCAACTCACCCGGGCTCGGTTCCCGATGCGGTCCTGACGGTGTTCGAGTTTCGACTGGCCGATCGTCCCGGGCGATTGCACTTTGTCTTTTCGACCAGCGATCCTCGGCTCCAGGACTTGCCCGTGGCCTTTCACGGCGATTTGGGAACTATTGACCTCAACGTCGAGGTGGCGGACTGGGTCGGCGATCAATTGCGCCGGATTGGTACGCTTGCTCGGCAGGCCACGGCGAACCAAGAGGACGTCTTTCGCACGCTCAGCACCATCGGCTTCGATCTGTTCAGTCAACTTTTGCCAAAGCCGCTTCAGGACCTGCACTGGACGCTGCGCGAGCGCGGTGTGCGAAGCTTGTTGATTCTGTCCGACGACCCGCACATCCCTTGGGAGTTGGTGAAACCCGTTCGTTTCAATCCGCTCACGGGCGAGCTGCACCAGGAGGATGGATTCTGGGGTGAGAGTTATTCTTTGGGCCGGTGGCTTCGAGGGCGGACGCCGCCCAGTCACTTCTCCTATCGGCGGATTGTAGCAATGACGGCCGGTGGAGTCGCGGCTGATCCCGGCAAGCAGCAGGGCGTTCGCGATTTCGTACCCGACACCTCCCAGACATCCCGCCAGGTCTCTCTTTCTTCGGGGGGCAAGACGAAGGAGCAGGGAGTCGCGGAAGGAGAATTGGCCGTGTTCCATGGTCTGGAAGGCAAGGGGGCGCAGGTGCTGATCTTGCCGGCGTCCAGACATAGAATCCTCGCGGCGCTGGAATCAGGCGATTTTGATCTCTTGCACGTAGTCTCGCACGGACAGTTTGGTGGGCCGAATGCTCCCGACGCATCGGCGCTGCTGATGGACGACGGTCCATTCTGGGCGGCCGAACTGTCCGAGCGGATGGCCGCACCGCTCCGCTCCGCAGCGCCGCTGATCTTCTTCAACGCCTGCCACAGCGGGCAAACAGGGTTCTCGCTGACCCGCCTGGGGTCTTGGGGCGCCCGGCTGGTGCAGCTCGGCTGCGGGGGCTTCATTGGCTCGCTGTGGCCCGTCAGCGATCAGGCCGCCTGCAAATTCGCCCAAGCCTTCTACGAAGCACTTCTCGCAGAAAAAACGCTCGGCAATGCCATGCTCGCAGCAAGGCGGCAGGTGCAAGAAGAATTCCCAAACGATCCGACCTGGTTGGCCTATTGCTGCTATGCGGACCCGATGGCCACAGTAACCGAGGATCGACCGTAGCCGTGGCCCGTTGAAGACCTGGGCTTGCATGAAACCCAGTTGCGAGAGATCGCCTTCCAAGACTGTCAACACACGAAGGTCATTTCGGTTTGGCAAGCTGGCAGCCGCTCTTTTGCGGGCTTAGCGCTTGTGGTATGCTCAGAGGACTGGAAGAGCGATCCAGACGGGCGACTGATTGGGGGTTGGTTTTTGGAGTGCGGTGGCTTGACATCGCTTTCCTTGCGTCAGCTTTTGACGTCTCGCACGGTAGCGGTTTAGGCAGCGGAGTGAAAGAAAGGCACAGCCAAAGCGGCGTCGAGCCGCCGCACTCCAAAATTGGGAACAGAATGAATTCCGTTCTACGACTTTGTCAGGTTTCGATGCAGGAGTGGTTTCGATGACGGTTGCTTTGGCGGAGGATGTGCTTCGGGATTATCCGACGGAGTTGAGCCAGCGGTATCAGGCGGTGATTCGTTCGGCGGGCGGGTTGCCTCGGATCGAGCGGCTGTTGGAATTGGGCGAGGCGCTGCTGAAGTACCTGGCCGGGATCGCGGCGGCCGAGTATGTCCAGGCGGGGGTCCGGTCGGCCGAGCTCGAAGCGTTCCTGGCGGATTGCGGGCGAGGCAATGTGACGACGGGCAAGTGGCTGGGGGTGCTGGAGCGGTGCGTCAAGGCGAACGACCGCTCGATCCTGAATCTGAATCTGGTCCGCGA
>SKKK01000231.1 GCA_007121535.1 Planctomycetaceae bacterium
CATTCCGCCCGCCACCGGCGCAGGGTCGCTGTTGGGCCAAAGGGAAGAAGGAAAAGAGGGGGGTGCGCTTAGTTACCAAACCGGGCTCCCACCGGTACAGGACCGGTGGGGAGCCAGAAAGAAAAAAAGGGCAAAAAGGAAAAGAGGGGGGTGGGCTGCGTATATAGTTACCAAACCGGGCTCCCACCGGTACGGGACCGGTGGGGGCCAGAGGGCGGAGAGAGAGAGGTATTCAGGGCAACCAGTCACGAAACGGAAACGGGTATGCGAGAAAACGCGAAATCAGGCCAGAATGCGACAAATTGAACACCCCACTCCTGACCCCGTGCGTTGCAAATTTTATCACCGAGAAACCGATGGATTGGCAACTGACCATTTCCCTGATCATCGTCGCCCTGGCCGTGGCTGATGTGCTTCGCCGTACAGCGGGCTGCTTTTGGGGTCGATCGTCCCGAGCGTGTGGCGGGTGTTACCGCTGCCCGGCCGCTGACGAATCCGACGCTCGGCCCCGGCCAGTTTTCGTCCCCTTGTCGGATCGAATCGCCCGCCCATGAACCGCGTCGCACATCCGGAGATCCGTTTGGACCAGTTCCTCAAGGTCGAAGGACTAGTCGGAACCGGGGGCCAAGCCAAAATGTTGATCCAAGCGGGCGATGTGCTGGTCAACGGTCAAGTCGAAACGCGGCGCCGGCGAAAATTGGAGCTTGGCGATGTCGTCCAATTGGGAGTTGTTCGAGTAGTGGTGGCCTCGCCACCAGAACGAGTTGAAAACCGGCCTTGATTCGGTCCGTTACATTCTGATACATACCCGCGTGCTAGTCTCCGACTATTCGAACCGTTGGCGTTCTGCGGGATTTCATGGACCGATACTATCGACCGACGAACGTCTGTCAGTTGAGCATCTGGCTGCTGCTGATGCTTGGACTGCAGGCACATGCGACGGAAACCGATCCGAGTTTGCGTTTGGTCGTTGGTGGTAAGCTGCAACGAGTCTCCGAAAACGGGCGGGTGCAATACCAGTTGGTCGACCAGCAAGACGAGGCCGCGTACGAAGTATCGGCGCGCGGGCCTTTGGAACTTGCGAATTTTTTGGGCGACCAGGTCGAGGTGATCGGGACCCTGCATGCACGTGGTCCGGGCCAGTTGCGTGAGATCCGTGCGGCGCGGGTCACTCGGACCGATCGCGTGGTTCCCGCACACTTCGTACGGGGTTCGGCGGATTCACCTGATTCGCACTTTCGGCAGGTGTCCGATCAACAGGACGCCGGTCGCCGAACGTCACCGTTGCAATCGGTCCCGCTGGATGCTCCGCCACCCGCCTTTCCCGATCTGCCTGCCTTCACGGACTTGCCGGACCTGCCCGAGTTGTCAGAGGCGTTCAACGCGCCAGAGACGTCGGACTTGTCAGAGTCTTCGAATCTGCCGCCGTTAACCGATCCGCTGATCAACGAGTCGGGTAGCGTGCTGTTGCAAAGTCCTCGGGAACCGCGTTCCTGGCCGGATTATGACGTCTATCAGTCGCCACCTACCAACAGCGGCGCCTGCGGGCCGCGGCATTGGATCTGGAGTAAATCCGAGCTGTTGTATTGGACACGAACCGGCACTCGGATTCCCGCGCTGTTGACCACCAGCGATCCGGGAACCTCTCAGCAGGACGCGGGCGTGCTTGGACTGCCGACGACGACCGTGTTGTTCGGCGACGACAGGGTACTAGGTTCGACGCGTGGAGGATTTCGCTGGGTGACCGGAGCCTGGTTCGAGCCCACCCGTCGTATAGGGTTGCAATTCGAAACGATCGGCCTGAGCGACGTGGACTTGCACCTTCGCGGCGAATCCAACGGGGTGGACATCTTGGCTCGCCCCTTCACGAACGTCGATCCCGCCTTGGGGCCAAGTCCCGTCCCGGACTCGGAGCTGGTCTCGTTTCCCAACGTGACGGCCGGCAGCCTGACGATCGATGGTCGCAACCGGTTCCGGTCGTACGGGCTGGTACTGCGAGGCAACATCCGATTCGACAACGGGTGTTTTTACGAGCCGGGACGACCGTGCGTCGGCAAGCCTTCGGGATACCGACTGGATCTTCTGGGCGGCTACCGTTACCTGTCGTTAAAGGACGATCTGACGATTCGGTCGCTGACGGCTGTTTCCGTCACGCCTCAAGCTGGCTTCGACGTCCTGGATGAATTCCACGCGAACAACAATTTTCAGGGCGGCGAAATCGGGTTGTTGTACCAGTATTATCGCCATCGTTGGGCGGTGGACGGCGATCTGAGATTGGCCTTGGGTAGGACCGAGCAGACCGTGACGATCGCCGGCTCGACGGACTTCAGCATGGTCGGGGTCGAGAATGCGTTCGATGGCGGTCTGCTGGCACTGCCGACGAACGCCGGTACGTATTCGCGTAAAGAGACGGATCTGATCACCGAGTTCGGGTTGACCGTCGGGTATCTGTTGACCAGCAACCTGAAGATCACGGGCGGCTACCGCTTTGTCTACTGGCCTCGCGTGATGCGAGTGGGTGACGCGATCGACTTGACCGTCAATGGCTCGTACATTCCCGACCCGATGGTGACACCTGCGGGTCCGCTTGAACCTTCGTTTGCTTTCAAGAACACCAGTTTCTGGACTCAAGGCGTCAGCCTGGGCCTGGACTACCGCTGGTAAACGTTCGATCACCATTCTTGATGGATCGACCAAGACGATGAAACGAGACCGAAAAATGTCCCGGCGCAACGCCAACGCAAACCCTCGCTATCGTGGGCTCCAACGGCGATTGACTTTCGAACCGCTCGAACACCGGCGTCTGCTGGCGACCGATTTAGGATTGATCACCGGCATGGTCTACCGGGACGTCGATGGCGACGGTTTCACGCCGGGTGAACAACTGGTCGGCGCATCGGTCCAGTTGTATCGCGACGTCAACGGCAACGGCGTGTTGGATGCTGCCGACGGGGCTCCCATCGCCTCGGCCACAACCAACGCAGACGGCGTCTATCGTTTCCCTCGCTTGGCGGCCGGCGATTACTTCGTCAAACAACCGGCTCAATCGGTCGGCGGTCAAACGGTCCAAGAGCAGATCAGTCCGCGGATCTCGATTTCGACGGACGCCGCCCAAGGCACTGCGGGTGTGCCGATCGACACGTTCGTAACGCAACAGACCGTCATCGGACCTTTTCCCGTCGGCACGGTGGCCAATTCGTCGATCGTCGCTCCCGAGGCCCTGGGCGGCCACCGTGATCTGATCGGCGTGATGACGGCCGGGGCCAGCTTTGACAGCGTGACGATGAGCAGCGGAAACGAGCGGTTGGTGTTCTTTCCCACGTTCGGAGCGGTCGGAACGTATACGATCGTTTGGGATGGGCCTGATGGCAATGCCTCGTCGCTGAACCCCGTGGGACTGGGCGGCGTGGATTTGACCGCCGGCGGCACCAGCACCTTTGCGCAGATGAGTTTCGGAGCAGACAAAGCCGGCGGTGTGGCGAATCTGAAGATCTATACGGACCAGAACAATTGGTCGCAGGTCCAGTTGAACCTGGCCAATACCACCGGCCAACCGGATCGGGACTATCTGATCGATCTGCAGCAGGATCTGCAAGTCGGCGCCGGCAGCGGCGCCGATATCACCAACGTCGGCGCGGTATCGCTGGAGATCGTGGCGACCAACAGCGGCATGGCCGGACAGATGACGGTCATCCAGACGCGAGGCCCCACCCCGTTCACGGCGGATTTTTCAAACGTCAACATCGCCGATCTTTCGTTGAACATGACGGTCGACGATGATTCACCGGCCGTGGGCCAGAACGTGACGTTCACCATCACCGTCGAAAATGCCGGGCCGGCCACGGCCACCAACGTCGTCGTCTTGAACGTGCTGCCGCCAGCCTTGACGCTGGTGGATATGCGGCCCAGCCAGGGATCGTACCAGCAAGGCACCGGGCAATGGACGGTCGGCACGATCGGCAATGGCGGATCCGCGACGCTGGAAATCGTGGCGACCGTGAATGCCGGGACGCAGATCACGAATGTGGCCGAGGTGTTTTCCGTGGACCAGACCGATCCCAACTCGACACCGGGCAACAACGAGCCCGGCGAGGACGATTGGGCCAGTGTCGTGTTGACACCCGCGGTCGCCGATTTGTCGCTGACCAAGACGGCCAACAATGTGACGCCCAACGTCAACGAGAACGTGACCTTCACCATCGTGGTCACCAATGCCGGACCGTCGAACGCGACAGGGGTCACGGTCAGCGACCCGGTGCCCGTCGGCCTGGCCTTCGTCAGCGCCAACGCCACTCGCGGCGACTACAGTCCGATAACCGGGATCTGGAATATCGGGAACGTGAACGTCGGCGAAAGCGTGACGATGCAATTGACGGTTCGCGTGACCGAAGCGGGCAGCGTCGCCAATACGGCACAGATTCAGACCTCCGATCAATTCGATCCCAACTCGACACCCGGCAACAATGACCCCACCGAGGACGATCAGTCCACCGTCACGCTGACGCCGCAGATCGCCGATCTGTCGTTGAACATGACCGTCGACAAGGTTTCGCCCAACGTCGGCGAGAACGTTCTGTTCACGATCACGCTGTCCAACGCCGGCCCCGACACGGCCACGGGGGTCGCTGTGACCGATCGATTGCCGGAAGGATTGACCTACGTCTCGTCGTCTGCCTCGGTGGGCGTCTATAATCCGGGCACGGGGATCTGGACCGTCAGCTCGTTGCCGGCCGGCAGCAACGCCACGTTACTGCTGACGGCTCGAGTCGCCACCGTGGGACCGAAGACCAACACGGCCGAGGTCACCGCGTCGCAGCAGTACGATCCGAACTCGACGCCGGGAAACAACGTGCCGACCGAAGACGATCAGGTCAGCGTGGTGGTCACGCCTCAGGCTGCCGATCTGGCACTGACCAAAACCGTCAACAACGCTCGGCCCAACGTCGGCGACCACGTGACCTTCACGATCACACTCAGCAATTTCGGCCCCAGCATGGCGACGGGCGTTACCGTGCGGGATTCGTTGCAGAGCGGTTTGTCGTTTGTCAGCGCCAAACCATCGCGGGGCACGTTCGATAGCACCACTCGCATCTGGAACGTCGGCCAGATCGCCGCCGGCGGCACCGCCACGTTGCAGGTGATCGCACGCGTCGATGCGGCGAATACCACGGTCAACACGGCCGAGGTCGCCAGTTCGGACCAAGTCGATCCGAATTCCACTCCGAACAACAACAATCCGGCCGAAAACGATCAGGACAGTGCCAGCGTGACGCCCCAGGTCGCCGATCTTTCGTTGACGAAGACGGTGGACAAGGGCAATCCGACCGTCGGCGACCAGGTGGTGTTCACGGTCACCGTCAGCAACAAGGGCCCCGACCCGGCGACGGGAGTGGTCGTTCGTGACCAGGTGCCCGAAGGGATGACGTTCGTCAGCGCGAACGCTTCGCAGGGCTCGTACAACCGGAACAACGGGCATTGGACCGTGGGCACGGTCGTCAACGGCGGATCGGCTACGTTGCGGATTACTGCACGGGTGGCTCAACCGGGAGTCAAAGAAAACGCAGCCGAGGTGATCGCCTCGGACCAGTTCGATCCGAACTCGATCCCGAACAACAATGTGCCGGGCGAAGACGATCAGGCCAGCGCGATCGTTCGGCCGGAAACGGCCGATCTGTCGTTAAAAATGACCGCCGATGCGACTCGGCCCAACGTCGGCGACGACGTCACGTTCCTGCTGACCTTGTTGAACGCCGGACCGGACGCGCCGTCCGATGTCGCCGTGCGCAATCGTTTGCCGGAAGGTCTGGATTACCAGTCGTCCATCGCCAGCCTGGGCGTCTACGATCCCACCGGAGGCATCTGGACCATCGGCGACGTACCCGTGGGGGCAACGGCCACACTGCAAATCACGGCGCGTGTCAGTCGCGTGGGGAATCTGGTGAATACCGCCGAGGTCAGCGCGTCCAGTCTGTTCGATCCCAACTCGACGCCCGGCAACAACGTGCCGGGTGAGAACGACCAGGATTCGGTCACGATCAGGCCCCAGGTGGCTGACCTATCGCTGAAGATGCAGGTCGACCAGAATACCCCGAACGTCGGCCAGACGATCAATTTCACGTTGACTGTGAACAACGCCGGTCCCGACGACGCCACGGGCGTGGCGGTCCGCTATGCCCTTCCGCCGGGTTTGGCGTTCTTCTCCTCCGAGGCCTCGCAAGGCTTGTACGACAACGGGAACGGCACCTGGACCGTCGGAGATATCGCGAACGCCGGCCAAGCGACCTTGATCGTCGCCGCGATTGTCGAAGCGCCGGAGGCGACCACGAACGTCGCCGAGGTATCGGCCTCGGATCAATTCGATCCGAATTCGACGCCGGACAACAATCAGCCCGGGGAAAACGATCAGGCACAGGTGAAGATCACGCCGCAAGTCGCCGATCTGTCGTTGACCAAGACCGTCGATGACGCCAGGCCCAACGTCGGCCAGAATGTCACGTTCACCCTGACCGTCAACAATGCCGGCCCCAGTGCGGCGACGAATATCCAAGTGCGGGATGTGCTGCCCTCCAATCTGCGTTTCGTTTCCTCCAGCGGGTCGACTGGCGCGTACGATCCCGAGACGGGGATCTGGACGGTCAGTCGCATCTCGGCGGGACGCAACGCGAATATGCGGATCGTCGCCGAAGTGTTGGATTCAAGTCCGGCGACCAACCCGGCCGAGATCATCGCCGTGGACCAGTTCGACCCGAATTCGACGCCCGGCAACAACGTGCCGGACGAGGACGATCAGGATACCGCCGCGATCACACCGCAAATCGCCGACCTGTCGCTAACCAAAACCGTCAATACGACGCGGCCCAACGTCGGCGAGCGGATCACGTATACCCTGACCCTCTCCAATGCGGGTCCCGATGCGGCGACCAATATCGTCGTCAGCGACGTGTTGCCCGAAGGGTTGCGATTCCAGTCGGCGTTGCCCTCGCAGGGTACGTACAACGTCAGCCGGGGCCGCTGGACGGTCGGTACCTTGGCCGATGGAGCGAATGCGACGCTGCAAGTCATCGCGACCGTAACCACGCTGGGCGAAAAGATCAATGTGGTCGAAGTGTTGAGCGTCGATCAATTCGACCCGAATTCGACACCCGGCAATTCGAATCCGGAAGAGGACGACTATGCATCCGTTGCCGTGATGCCGCTGGAGATCGATCTGTCCGTCCAGATGACGGTCGATAATCCCGCGCCGAATCTGGGGGATCAGGTGACGTTCACTGTAGGCGTGATCAATACGGGCCCGGACAACGCGACTGGTGTGGCCGTGATCGACCGGCTGCCTCCGGGGTTGAGCTACGTTCGCAGCAGCACCTCGCAAGGCACTTACGACAGCGGGACCGGTCTGTGGAACGTCGGCAGCTTGCCGCCTGATTCCGGTGCGACGATGGAGATCGTGGCCCGCGTCGAACGACTCGGCAACCTGACCAATGTCGCCCAGGTAACCGCTGCCGACCAGAAGGACCCCAACTCGACGCCCGGGAACAACAATCCCGAGGAAGATGACTACGCGGCGATCACCCTTCGGGCACAAGTCGCCGATTTGTCGTTGACGCAACGCGTCAATCAGTCTCAGCCCATCCGCGATGAAGTGATCACGTTCACCATCACGGTAAACAACAGCGGACCGGACACGGCGACCGGCGTCAGCGTCAAGGACCAGCTTCCTGAAGGTTTGAATTACGTGTCGTCATCCGCCTCGCTGGGCGCCTACGAGCCGGAGACCGGGATCTGGTCCGTCGGCATCCTCGAAGCGGGGACTGCGGCAACCTTGGAATTGTCGGCACGAGTTGTGTCACCGAAGAAGATGCTGAACACCGCCGAGGTGTTCACCTCGGATCAGGCCGATCCCGATTCGACGCCGAACAATAACGTCGAGCGGGAGGACGATCAGCAGACCGTCGAGATCGTCCCGCAGGTTGCCGAATTGACCCTGGACACCAAGGCGATACCCGATCCGGTTCTGTCCGGCGATTCGTTGACGTATACCTTGACCGTCACGAACTCGGGCCCAGCGACAGCGACCAACGTGGTGCTGACCGATTTCTTGCCTCAGTTCGGCGTGACGTTCCGCTCCGTGACAACCAGCCAAGGTACGGCGACCGAAGAGAACGGCGTGGTCACTGTCCTGATCGGCAGCCTGGCCGCTCGTCAAAAGACCACCGTCACCCTGATCGTGGACGTGAATCCCGAGTTCAAGGGGGATCTGCGGAACGAAGCGACGGTGACCGCCGATCAGTTCGATACCCAACCGGACGACAACACCCGCATCGTGACGACCATGGCCAAGTTGCCGCCCGCGACGATTTCGGGCCGTGTTTACGTCGATTTCAACAACAACGGCATCTTCGATTCGCACGAACTGCCGATCAGCGGCGTCCGCGTGTTGCTGAATGGCGAAGACGTGGACGGCAGACCGATCCAGGCACAATTCGTAACCGGAGCCGATGGCCGATATCTGTTCGACGACCTGCCGCCAGGCACGTATACGGTCACCCAGATCCAGCCCGAGCATTTTACCTCGGGCAAAGCGACGGTCGGCAATCCGGCGTTGGGCGAGTTGGTGAACAACGACGAATTCTTCTTCCGGCTGGCGTCGAACGACCACGCAGAGAATTTCGACTTCGGCGAAACCTTCCCCTTTTACAGTCGGCGTCAAGTCCTTGCGTCCACTCCGAAACTGCTTGGGACCGGTGAATGAATTTGTCAGGCGATATCGCGACGGGGTTCGCGCGGGGGCACCGGCATTTCCGCTGGCAGTTCCAGCTCGTTTTCCTCTTCGCCCCGCAGATAACGAATCCGGATCGTCTTTTCGGGTGCGGCCTGGATGGCCTCGAAAAACTCCATCGGCGTCGTGGGCTTCTGGTCATCGACCTGGATAATCAGATCGCCGCGTTGCAAGCCCAAACGCTGTGCTTCGCCCAACGTGTCGATCACCAGCACCCCTGCGGTTTCCGGTAATTCGAACTGTTTCCGGTGGTCATCGGTGGGGCGGATCACGGTGATCCCCAGCGTCGACACGACTTGTTCGCCTTCGGCCAACGGCACGAACAGGATGTCCGGCGTCTCCTTCAAGACTTCGTCGTTCACATAGATCGGAGCCCCGGTGCGCAAGGCCAGAGCCATCCCGTCCGATGGTCGGGTGTCGATGATCCGCGGCTGTTCTTGGCCATCGATGCGCAGCGTCAGCTTCCCGTGATACGTTCCATCACGCAGTTCATCGATGGTGACCCTTTCCAATGTACCGCCCAATTCTTCCAAAAGCGTCGCCATCAGATCATGGGTCATGGGACGCGGCATCTCGATGCCCTGCAAGGCACGCATGATCCCCTGTGCTTCCAGGATTCCCACCCAAACAGGCAATCGCTGGTTGCCCTTTGCCTGACGCAACAGGACAACGGGTGATCGGGTGACCATATCCATTCCCACGGTCACCAGCTCCATTTCGTGCTCGGATGCCCCGTTGTCGCTTTCCCCGGCGGCCGGTGCCGCTTCTTGTGGTGGTTCGGTCGCACACAACAATCTTTGCGACAGCCTGCTTCGATTCAAGCCCAGCACGAGGACTGCCAGGACCAGCACCAACAGGAAAACGCGTCGGACGAGTCGCACGTGTAATTTGTCTAAAAACACTGCCTTCTCCTTTATTGCAAGGAAGGATGCTGCTCGAGCCCATCGCCATCGGCAGACTCGGCCCCGCAACTCGGCGGAGCCCAGTTGCGGCACATCAGTATTCTATCACAGATCTAACGCGGCAAAAAGTTGCGGAAAAGGGTGTCAGGAACACCTTCAATGCACATAAGAGACACAAAAGCGGTTTCTGACACCTTTTCTGCAGGCTCATACGCTACGTCGTTCGAGCAGCACGACCGACGTATCATCGTGTCGTCCGACGCCTCCGGTCGCTTCCAGCGAGTCCTGGAACAATCGCTCCAGCGTTTCCTCCAGCGGCAACTCAACCGTTTCTTTCAACGTATTGATGATCCCCTCTTCGCCAAACTGTTCGTCTTCGCGACCTTGTTCCGGAAACGCTTCGTCCAAACCATCTGTGTACAGGAGTATCCGGCAGTTGTTGGGAATTTCCGCCGAGCAAAGCTCATACTCCCAGTCCTCGTCGATGATCAGCGGCAAACCGCCCTCTTCCTTCGAGCCAAGCTTGCGGACTTCGCCCGTCTTCAAATCCTGCAGCATGGGCATCGGGTGCCCGGCGGAAGTCCACTCCAGAGTGTTATTCGTCGAGTCCAGCAGGCAATACAACAGCGTAATGAAACCGCCCTGATCCGCACCGATGATGTCGCTGGCACACAACCGCTTGTTCACTTCGGTGACGAATTCCGCCGTGTTCGGAAATCGGCGGTCCCGGATCATGCTGATCAACGTGTGCATCGTCATGATCGACATGCACGCCTTGACCCCGTGCCCGGCGGCGTCACCCAAGACCAGCACGACTTGGCCATCGTCAAAGCTGAACACGTCGTAATAGTCACCCCCAGCCATCACCACCGGCCGGTCCCCCAAGACACGGATCTGCGAAGACTCGTAGCGAGCTACGATCTTATAACCCTCCGGCATCGGCAGATCTCGCGGTAAGACGGCCTCCTGCAACTGGCGGACCGATTCGACTTCGTCACGCAACTTCTCCATGACGATCTGAGCCCGCTGGGCCTGCACCGCCATGAATGCCGCTTCCATAATCGATGTCAACAGGAAAATGAAATCACCGCTTTCATCCCGAGAAATAAAAGAATGCAGACCGTTCTTGATGAATTTCGCGACTTGGCTGATTTCCCCTGGTGCCCAAGCACCGACAACCGGAGCATCAGGGATCGTGCGCCGAATCCGCTCGAATAAAGAAAAGACCCCCTCTTCAGATGGGAACCGCATGGATAGCAGCACTGTATCATACGCTCCCGGTTGAAGACTGGCTTCCAGTTCCTCCACGTCCGAGAAGACAAAACACTCGTTGGGATCAACATTGAGAAACGTGTCGATCAATTCCGCTTCGGCTGGGTCATCCCACGCGACCAGAATTCGCATAGCTTCTACCTTTTTTAATGCCAAAGGCTGTTACGACAACAACTCTGGATGAAAAAATAACGATCCTTCAAGTGTACTGGGCAACCGGTAGTGACTTCAAGTTGGGTAACGGTGTATCCTAAAAAAACCATCCACAATGTTGACCGATCAACCCGGCAGGAAGAGGAATCGCCATGTATGTAGTTAGTGTGACTGTTTGTGTTAAGCCTGAAATGATTAATTCCTTCATTCAGACCACCTTAGAGAATGCCCAAAAGACACGGCACGAACCGGGCAACGTTCGTTTCGACGTGCTGCAAGCCGAATCGTCGGCGAACGAGTTTCTCTTATATGAAGCCTACCACACGGCTGACGATTTCGTTGCGCACCAGCAGACGGAACATTACCTGAACTGGCGAGAGGCAGTCGCCGACATGATGGAGCAGCCACGTCGGGGGGTTCGGCACCACAGTCTTTTCTTCGGGGATTCGGCGACCTGATCGAGGGGTGCCACCGTTTACAAAATTTGGCGAAAGCCGAACAAATTGAACACGCCCCTGCCGACGCTTCTCACCGATTCCACCAAGGAATACTTGGGCGGGGTGCTTATCTCGGCGGGGTGCTTATCTCGGCGGTGTCGTGCGGATGGGGGTCTCGTGCGTGGCAGGGATCACTCTCGAATCGGCGTCTCGATTTTGCGGTGTGGATGTGGCAGGCTGCTGTTCGGCGATGCGCGGCGAGGAGCCGTCGGCGCGGGGAGTCCAACGATCGGCGATCAGGCCGGGCAGTCGCAAGACGATTTCGCGCTGCGATTCCAGGACCCGGCCGTCTTCCGTCTCGTACCGGACGAACAGATGCAGTCGATCCGTGGTGGGGGGAGCATCCGTCCACGGAACTTGTACGTGAAGCCCTCGATCGGCTCCCTGCGTCTTCATCATCCGCCGGGCTGCTGACAAATCGAAGTCCCAACGGGCGAATCGAGCCTGCTCGTCACGCTGCAGCGGATCCAACAGCACGATGCTGATCGCGCCCGGCTTGGCGACGAATTGTCCCGCCGCATTGCGAGGCTCGATCAACACCGAAATACCGTCATCCCCGGGAGTGCCGTCCAGTTCGATACCGCCGGTATGACGCGAGTTCAGATCGATGGCCACCACGCGTTGGTCGGTGGCAGGTCGGGGCGCGGCGGCTGTGGATGGCTGAGTCTTGTCGACGCCCGTCCGCACGATGCCACGTTCATCCGACGTGTCCGAAAATTGATTTGCGACCCCCGTACCGACGGGATACGCCCGCCGGTCGGACCAGCGCACGTCGGAGCGGGAAAAACCGGGCGGCAATTCGATCTCGGGCAGATCGGGAGCTTCGATCGGCGGGGCGCGCCAATCGTCCTCGTCTCGCGACTCGCGCGATGGCGTAGGCTCCGACCTCGTGCGGCAAGCTTGAAGTTCTCGCAAAGCTCGCTCGTAATTGTACTCCGCATCGAACAATCGGTCTTCCAGCACACGCTTTTCGGCATTGAGCATATCGAAGTACAAATCGACGTACGGATCGCGGCGGCACCCGACCAGCGTCGAGCAAACGAATGCCAAGATCAAGGTTTTGCGAAATCCCATTTTCGCAGCGATCGGAAAGCGGCGCGAAACGAACCGGATAAACATCGCGCGTACAGTATGCGGAAACGGCAAATCGCACAAGACGAGCCATCGAGTCTGACACGATCGTTTGCCAGCGATGCTAGCGGTGCCATCGTCTCAGCTCATCGGTGCCCGGTGCGCCGTCCGGGTTCAATTCAGGTAGCCGCATTCACCAGAATGCGGGCCATGTAGCCGCATTCGCCAGAATGCGGGAACTCCACGTTCTCGCGAACGCGGCTACGCCATACGGGATCTCCACGTTTTTGCAAACGTGGCTACTTGGTGCTTCCACACTTCCCCCGAAGCGAAAATCAATCTTGTCCGAAGGCGGCCAGTCCCCTATATAACGGGTTTGGCTTGCCGACCGGTGCTGTGGGGAACACACAGCAAGGTTGGATACCATCGGTGAGCCGGAGTCACCGGCGCAAATTTGGGGCGTGTACAGTGCAAAGCCGTTGGCAACGCGACAAACGATTTGCGACGGCCCGACAAACGAGCGAACCTTGATGACTCAATCTAACTGCGAACCTCCATCCGCTGGAATTCTCCCAATATCCAGGACGCTCACGATGCAATCCATGATGCGATCTGTGACGCGATATGCGACAAGGCTGGCCCCGCGAACTCGCCAGGCCTGCTGTGCCGTGGTGTCGATTCCCGTCTTTGCCTTGATCCACGTACTGGCATACTGGTTGCGGTTCGACGGATTGATGGGCCCCGGCGAATGGCGCATGTTCTCCAACACCGTGGTCACCGCGATCCTGGTCAAAGTGCTGGTGTTCGCCGCGCTGCGCATCTACCAGGGTTGGAATCGTTACGTCACCTTCCACGACATGATCAGCCTGGCCAAAGCCAGCACGGCCAGCTCGCTGCTGATCCTCGCGGTCAACTATCTGCTGATGCCCGGTGTCGTGACCGCACGCAGCGTCTTCTTGTTGGACTGGGGATTGACGATCGTCGTCATCGGTAGCCTGCGTTCTCTGTTGCGGCTGCTGCAGGAAGGCCGGCGCTCGGTATTCTTGTCTCGTGGCCGCAAACCGGTGTTGATCGTCGGTACCAACGATTCGGGCGAAGCGTTATTGCGGTCCATCCGCCGCAACTCGAAACTCCCGTATTGGGTCGCCGGTTTTGTCACAGAAGACCACACGCGCCTGAAGTCTCATATCGCCGGCGTGCCTGTGCTAGGCACCTTGGAACAAACGTGTCAGGTGGCCAGACGATACGATGTGGCCGAGGTATTGATCACCACGGGCGAATTGTCCGGTTATCAAGTCCGCCGTCTGGTAGACGAAGCCGCCAATGCGGGGATTCAGGTCAAAGTGCTGCCCAGTTACGAACAATTGCTGCGAGGCGCCGTGGACCTGAGGCCTCGCCAGGTTTCGATCGAAGACCTGCTGCGCCGCGATCCCGTACAATTGGACATGAGCCAGTTGCATCGCTGGTTGCAAGACCAAGTCATTCTGGTCACCGGCAGCGCTGGCAGTATCGGCTCGGAAATCTGCCGCCAATTGCTGCAATTCGCCCCCAAAAAGCTGATCGCCTTGGACCGATCGGAAAACGGTCAATTCTTCCTGGAACGCGAACTACGGGAACTGGACGTCGAAGCGGATATCGAGATCTGCCTGGGCGATCTGACCGACACAACGCGAGTCGGCCAGGTGTTCGAGCGTTATTGCCCAGCTATCGTCTTTCACGCCGCCGCCTACAAGCACGTGCCCTTGATGGAATCGCATCCCGGCGAAGCGGTCAAGAACATCACCTTGGCCAGCCGCATGTTGGCCGATATGGCCCATCGCCACGGCGTGTCTTCGTTCGTCATGATCTCGACCGACAAGGCCGTCAATCCCACCAGCGTGATGGGCGTCTGCAAACGGGCCGCCGAGCTTTACGTACAGGCGTTGGCCAAGAGTTCGAACACTTGCTTCGTCACCGTCCGTTTTGGCAACGTCTTGGATTCCGCAGGCAGCGTCATTCCCATTTTCCGGGAGCAGATCGCCCGCGGTGGCCCCGTCACGGTTACGCACCCCGACATGTGCCGTTTCTTCATGACCATCCCCGAAGCCTCGCAACTGGTGCTGCAAGCCGGCGCCATGGGCCGCGGCGGTGAGATCTTCGTCTTGGACATGGGCCAACCGGTCAAAGTCGTCGACCTGGCTCGCGACATGATCCGTCTATCCGGCCTGGAAGTCGGCCGCGACATCGAATTGACCTTCACCGGCGTCCGCCCCGGCGAAAAGCTGTACGAAGAACTCCGTTGCGACAGCGAACGCCAACTGCCCACCCAACACAACAAGATCCTGATCGCCGAATCCCAACAATTGGACCTGTCCTACCTGCGTAAAATCCTTTTCGACCTGGAAAAGACCGTCGACAGCCCCACGTCCGCCATTTCCGATCTTCTTCAGAGCATCGTCCCCCAATACCAGCCGGCCATCACGAATCAACACTTCCCCCACAACCCCTCGGCGACCGCCCACCTTTCCAATCCAAAACCTCCCCAACCAGCACCGTCGCCCGAAGCCACCCTGCCCTTCACCCAACCCCGCCAACCAACCGCCAACCAAAGCCAAAAGGCAGCCTGACGCAAAGGTCTTTTCGTCCACATCGTGGAATGTGGGGATAGCCAAACCTTCGCGAATTTGGCGGTAAACAATCCGGGTTATTGGTTGCTGACCGTCTGGACGAACACAAAATCCCGCCGCAGCTTGCCTCCGGCGCTACAACAAACGCGTGCGCCAGTAGCCCGGTCGGCGATGAAGTCTCCCGCCACAGAAAAAGGGGGCTCCCCAGTGCTAGCTGTGCTTGCTCCCTGATCCCGTGCCCAGACGATCGACCACTGAAGCGGCAGCACTATCGCTTGGCAGTGGTCTGGCCGTTTTGTTTGCTGCTGAGGCCGCGAACCTCTATGGCAATTCGTCGTCAAGCAATCCGGCCGGGAGAACGTCTGCCGGGCAGCACCGAGATTCTGGAGTCCAGTTTCGGGAAACTGAAATCCCTGGAAGGTTCAACTCTCAAGGGGGGCACGCAGATGGTCCTGAGCTACGGTGCTCTGCATTACGAAACGACAGCCGAGCTGATCGGGCAGGCGCTGGAGCAGGTACCCATCAAATGGGTGACGGCATGCTGCCCCCGCTACCTCGGCACGACCCTGCAATCGCAACGCGTCGCCGCCCGCCGCGCCGTTCAACCTTGCTCTCCCACGCAACATAATCCGGTAGAGCCGTAGGACAGCACAAGGCTAAGTATTCAACGGGCCACGCACGCCCTGACCGCCCGCCAGCACTGCTAGCAGTAACCCGGAACGAGGCTGTAAGAAAACGGGACTGGCGCCGAGGAGAGACTGCGAAAACCACGAAAAAACAGGGTTCGCCAAGGTCCCAGCCGCGATTTCTCGGCCTCGAACACGAAAACTCAGCATATTAGCCCGAACAGACAACTGCCAACTGACCACCGACAACTCACAACAGACAACTCACAACAGACAACCGACAACTGACGGCTGACAACAAATCTCCCTTGCCCCGAATCGTCCAGCCTGTTTATACTTCGCCCTCGCAAGCCTAGAACCCCGTTTGTGTCCTTGGGCACCGGCAGGTGAAAATGATCGGTGATCGAAAACCCAACCTAGTTGATCGCCACCAATGGATAGACAGGGCAATCGGTGCGAAGGAGCATTTGGTCTGAAAGAGCATCATCATTCCGGTGCCTTTCGATCGGTCGGTTCATCCTCGGTGAACTTGCCGGCCAAAGATCATGAGCGGATGTACCGACTCGAACATCAAGAAACTCGGAGTTGTATCCCATGAATTTTGCTCTCATCGGTGCTGCCGGCTTTATCGCTCCGAGGCACATGCAAGCGATTTCTCATACCGGTAACAACCTGCTGGCCGCTGTCGATCCGCACGATTGTGTAGGAAGGCTTGACAGCTTTTTCCCCGATGCTCGGTTCTTTACCGAGATCGAACGTTTCGATCGTTTTTTGGAGAAACGTCGTCGGGGACCGGAAGATCAGCGAGTCCAGTACGTCAGTATCTGTACGCCGAATTACCTGCATGATTCGCACGTGCGTCTGGCCTTGCGGGTCAACGCTCATGCCATCTGCGAGAAGCCGTTGGTCATCAGCCCCTGGAATCTGGATGCCTTGCAGGAATTGGAAGCGGAGTACGGGAGCCGCGTCTTCAGCGTGTTGCAACTCCGCTTGATTCCCACCTTGCAGGAACTGAAACGCATCGTGGACGCAGACCGCAGCGATCATCGTGCAGACATCTGCCTGAGCTATGTCACTCGCCGCGGGCGATGGTACGACGTATCTTGGAAAGGCATTTCGGGAAAATCGGGTGGAGTGTCGATGAACATCGGCGTACATTTCTTTGACCTGTTGGGCTGGCTGTTCGGCGAACCGGAACACTGGGAAGTGCATCTCCGAACGCCTCGCAAGATGGCGGGACTGTTGGAATTGGAGCGTGCTCGGGTGCGCTGGTTCTTATCCGTCGACGAAGAAGATTTGCCGGACGAGGCCCGACGGGCTGGGAAATTCGCTTACCGTTCGATGACGCTGGACGGTCAAGAAATCGAGTTCTCCGACGGATTCACCGACTTGCACACCCGTGTCTATTCCGAGATTCTTGCCGGACGTGGCTTCGGTATCGAAGACGCCCGACCGGCCATCGAGTTGGTGTTTGCTCTGAACCACGCTGATACAGTGGCTCACCCTACGAGGCACCATCCGTTCCTTGACACAACGCAAGCATTCGACGTGGCGACCTACCGGCGGGTGGCCTGACAGCCCAGAACCTATGTGCGTATCATCGACTGACTCCGGCAACCCCTTCTTCGTCCACGAGTCGTCGTACGTCGACGAAGGCGTCAAAATCGGCGATGGAACGATGATCTGGCATTTTTGCCATATCCTGAAGGGAACGCACATCGGCCAGCGTTGCCGGATCGGCCAGAACGTCGTTATCGGTCCCCAGGTAAAGGTCGGCAACAACGTCAAGATCCAGAACAATGTGTCGGTCTACCAGGGGGTTACCTTGGAGGACGACGTCTTTTGTGGCCCCTCGATGGTTTTCACCAATGTGGTCACGCCTCGTTGTGCGTTTCCGAGGAACAGCGACAAGGACTTCGCGCCCACACTGGTCAAACGCGGCGCCAGCATCGGAGCCAACGCCACGATCGTGTGTGGTCACACGATTGGCGAGCATGCGTTGATCGGAGCGGGAGCCGTCGTGACCAGGGACGTACCGCCTTACGCCGTAGTCTACGGCAATCCGGCCCGCCAACACGGCTGGGCCTGCCAGTGCGGAGCGGTACTCGCCTTTTCCAGCGACCAAGCCAAGTGTCCCGATTGCAACCGCCTCTACCGGAAAATCGACGTTCAGAACATCGAACTCGCCTGGGATCCGACCAGCCAGGTCGCCTAAGCTTTCGGTTTTCCCGAAACTGCGAATGTCCGACTCCAAGAAACTCGATGAACTCGGTCAACCAGACCAGCGCCGCAAGACACGCACCTGGTGGCATCCGCTGCTGGTCAGCGTCGTGGACTACCTGTCGGAAGGTGTGTTTGACGTCCAGGAAGAGATGGCTGTGGGCCAATTGCCGCTGAGAGTGGACTTTGCGATGCTGTGGAACGAGCGGCGAGATCTGCCTCCCGCGCTCAAGCGGGACTTGGCGGTGCTGGCCGAGCGAATGGAACGATACAATCTGGTCGAGTACAAGGCTCCCACCGACCACCTGGAATACGGTGACCTCTCAACTCTGATAGGTTGCGCGTACCTGTTTTTCGGCCAGCAGCGAAAACCCCTCCACCACAGTGAGGTACGTCTTTTCCTCCTCGTCCCCGCAATCACCGCCGGATTCGAGCAGGAAGTCGCAGCGCTTGGCTTGTCTGCCAGGGCAGAGCAGCCTGGCGTAACTATTGTTGGCGGCGATGTTTTCCCAGTATGGGTGATTGAGACGGTAATCGCGGGAAGACAGCACCCGTTGCTGGCCTTGTTCAGCCCACTGATTCTGCAGGATCCTCGTGCTATAATGAAGGTGCTGTCCGAATCTGGGCATACCGCCCTGTTGTACTACATTCTGCAACAAATCCAGCAGTTTCAGTTTCGCCGGGAGGACTTTGCGATGCAACACACGGCTGTGGAATACATGGACGAAGTGTCCGAAGAATTGAAAGCGTCTGTTATTGCGGCCATCCCCGCCAAAGACCGACTGCGTGGCCTGACCGCCGAACAGATCCTGGAATGCGTATCGCTGAAGGAGATACTGGCGGATCTGCCCGCCGAGGAGCGATTGCGGGGCCTGCCCGCTGAAGAACGACTACGGGGCCTGAGCCCCGCCGAACGGCGACGCCTGCGCGACCTGTTGGATCAAGACCCTTCGAGCTTAGGAATTGGAGCCAAATAGCTTCCGCATTCGAACCCTCGCCCCGTGTGGGAGAGGGCAGGGTGAGGGGTTAGAGGGGCAGGGAACTCATTTGGCACCAATTTCTAAGGCTCCCAAGAATCAATCTTGCGACCCAACCGTCCTTTGTAGTATCCTTCGCTTGGTCTTCGAGCGTCAATAACGGAATTCGTTCGACTCGAACTCAGACGATTCGCAAAGAATCCATCTTGCCTCGGCCAGATGGGTTTCCCGACTTTGCGAATTTTGGACAAAAAGCATTTGGCAAGGATGCCGACCCATGATTCCTCTCTGCGATCTGAAACAGCAATACCTTTCGCTGAAGTCTGAAATCGACGCGGCCATGCAGGCGGTGGCCGAGCAAGGAAACTATATTCTGGGGCCGAACGTGCGGGCTTTGGAGCAGGAGGTAGCCGCCTTCTGTAATTGTCGATACGGGATCGGCGTGGCCAACGGCACCGACGCGCTGCATTTGGCCCTCAGGGCACTCGATATCGGGCCGGGCGACGAGGTCATTACGACGCCGTTCTCCTTCATCGCCACCACCGAGGCCATCGGCATGGTCGGCGCCACGCCGGTCTTCGCCGACATTGATCCCCTGACGTTCAACATCGACCCGAATCACATTGAGGCGGCGATCACCCCTCGGACCAAAGCCATCCTGCCCGTCCACCTGTACGGTCAGCCGTGCGACATGGACGCGATCATGGACATCGCCA
>SKKK01000690.1 GCA_007121535.1 Planctomycetaceae bacterium
AGTTGCCGTTCGTGGTTCCAGCGTTGGAACGCGAAATCGGCAACCGCCAAGACGGCGGCCACCGCCAGCAAACGCACCGCAACGCTGCTGAGAATCGCCGTCCCTTCGACCGCCAGATGCTGCATGTTGCCCACACCCAAGCTCAATATCTCCGCACGCAGGTTCCACGTGCTGCTGCCGGCGACCACCAGCACGGCGGCCAACTTCAACAGCCCCCATCCGGTTCGCATCCAGTTGTCGACGGATGCCAGACGCTTGAGATTGTGGATCGGATTCAGACGCTCGGGATCGCATGCCAGTCGTCTGGGCACGAACAGAACCCCGAATTGTCCCACCTGAGAAATCACGGCGGCCAACCACAGTACCGCCAGCACGGGAACCAGCACCGCTGCCATCTGCATGAGGGTCTGGCGTCCCAGTTCGACGGCCGCCATCGGATCCGTGCCGATCGAAACCTGGCCACTCAAATGCGCGGTCGCCACACCGCCGATCCAACGCGACAGATCGTTGCGTTGGATCCAGACCACGGCCAGTCCGGCCACCAGCACCGCCACGGCGACCAGGTCCCGGCTGCGCGCCACCTGGCCCTGTTGTCGCGCCTGTTCGCGGCGCTGGGGTGTCGGTGGATGAATTTTGTCGCTCGAGAATCCACTCATCGTCGCTGCTCCGTTACCTCCGTCGCTGCCCGATCACTGGTCGGTCGCCGATTGAATCGACTGGTAGACCGCCGCCAATGTGGCTTCGGCATGATCTTGAAAGATCCAGGTCACACCGCCCAGCGTCAGCAGGATCATCGCCATGGCGACGGTCATGTTCAGGGGGAAGCCCCAGGACAGCGTGTGAATCTGGGGTACCAGACGATTGACAGCACCCAGGACCAGAGCGCTGATCAACAACGCCACCAATACCGGCGCGCTGACTCGCAGTGCCAATTCAAAGCTGCCTGCCACAACCTGGTGCAGCGTTGCGAGCAGCCCCTCATGAAAGCCGACTCGCCCCGGCGGCATCCACTGGAACGTATCCAACAGAGCGACAAGCACCTGGCGATGACCGCCCGTCAACAAAAATGCCGCGACGCCGGTCAACTCGAACAACTTGCCGAACCCGGACGATGCATGGCCACTGGCCGGATCGATCGCTTCGGCCAGCGACATGCCACTCATCTGCCCGATCCATTGTCCACCCGCCTGCAAACCGGCGACCAGAAGCACCACGGCCGCTCCCAATATCAAACCCAGCACGGCCTCGCGACACGCGGCGCTGAGCAACTCCCACGGTTCGTCCAACAACGCCACCGCCTCCGACGGATCCGTCACGGACGTCAGCATCAGGGCGATGGCCAGCGTCAACAGACCGCGCGCGATCCAGGATGTCCGCGCACAGACAAACAGCGGAGCGATCAGCACCAGGCCGCCGATGCGAATCGTCACCAGCAGAAAGGTCAAAAAATGCCCCGGATCGATAGGCACCGCTTCCGCTCCTGAATCACTGGCCGATGATCGTCATGGGAATGTCGCCGATCAGCATCTGCGAATACTCGACCAAGCGTCCCAACAGCCAAGGCAGCAGCACCGCCAGAGCGGCCATCATGGCCACGATCTTGGGCACCAGCGAGATCGTGGCGTCCTGGATTTGCGTCAACGTCTGCAGGATTCCGATCCCGAAAGCCACGATCAACCCCACCGCCAAGATCGGCGATGCCAGCATCAAGGCGATCAACATCGCTTGGCGGCCCAAATCGACGGCTTGTTCCATGGGCATGGCAGATCTTCTCCGAAGGATCACGAGTAGGGGACGAAACTCTGCATCAGCATCCCGACCACCAGGTTCCAGCCGTCGACCAGCACGAACAGCAACAGCTTCAGTGGCAACGAGACCATCGTCGGCGGCAACATCATCATGCCCATCGAAACGGTCACGCTGGACACGACGATGTCCAAGATCAAGAACGGCAAGTAGATCTGGAAGCCGATCAAAAAGGCGATCTTCAGTTCGCTCAAGACGAATGCGGGCAACAGCACTTGCAGCGGTACGTCATCGTACGTCGACGGCTCGCCACGTTGCGATTCGGGCAAGTACTGGTAGAACAGCCACACATCATCGCTGTGGCCGGCGATTTCGATCTGGCGGCTCATGAAGCGACGGATCGGCTGGATCCCCGCCTGCCACGCCTCTTCCCAGCTCATCGCCACCTCCGGGTCCGTATAAGGCTGGACGGCATCGTGGTAGACGTCGGTCCAAACCGGCGTCATCAGCAGCAGAGTCATGAACATGGCCAACGACGTGATCACCTGGTTGGGAGGCAACTGCTGGGCGCCCAACGCCTGCCGCAGCAGACTCAACACCACCACGATGCGTACAAAGCTGGTCGTCATCAACAGGATGGCGGGCGCCATACTGACCACCGACATCAACAGCACGACTTGCAGCGTCGATTGAACCCGCTCGGGACTGGTCCAATCCTGCGGAATGGGCACAACGGCCGCATCGGACCCCCCAGGTGGCCGCTGATCGATGATCGTCGACGCAGCCGACGAATCTCCGCCATCTGGCCAGTTATCGTGCCAATCGCTGCTCGATTCGTTGGGATCGACCCACGGGGCATAGGACGTGGGAGAATCCGACGGATGGCTGCGAGCCTGGGCAACCCATCCGCCGAGCCCCAGCAGCATGACCAGCATCGCGATCGACACCGGGCGGATCGGCCGGCCAGTCATGAATGGGGCCACGCCGTCGCGGTCGATTCGATCAGATGGATGCGGCGAAGTGCGCATGGCGGCCTGCAAGACGGTTAGCGAACGAGCGAGGGCGACGCGGGTTGCTGTAACTGGCTCAGGATCTCGCGGAACGATGCGGAGATGCTTCCCGGCTGATCGTGGCGGCAAATGCCACTCAGCCGATCGATTTCGTTCGGATCGGTGATCTCCGTCAGCGTCTCGGCACTGGTGGCCGTGACGGCCAGCAGCAGCAGCTTATTGCCGACCTTGACCAGATGCATCTCCTGCCGTCCGTTCAGCGGGACGCGGCCCAACGTCTGAACCACCTCGCCGGGCAGCACCGAGCCGTTTCGCCCGGCGACGCGACGCTGGAACCAAACCAGCAGCAAGAACAACCCCACAACGACGCCCAAACTGGCGGACGTGGTGACCAGCGCCTGGACTGGACCCGCCGTCTCGCCGCGCCCCGATGCGCTAAGCGATTTGGGGCCCGGCAACATCAGTGTGGAAACGGACGCGCTCAAGTCCTGGCCTGGCGCTAGGGACAAACGATCCGTCCCCGGGGCCAACGTGATGGGCAAGCGAACTGCGGGCGAATGGTCGGCCGAGTTGACCGCGACAAAACGCATCGAATGGTCGCCGTGACCCACCGCACTGCCCGCGGAAGAGCCATTTGCGGTTGTCGGAACTTCTGACCCACCAGATTGCTGACCGGCGACCGCCACCGTGAAGATCAGCGACAGCATGATCGCCTTGGCGGTAGCCGAATCGGGATTCGGGGAATAGAAACGTTGCATCCCAAAAATTCCAAGAAAAATAGTTTCAGTTGCAAGTGTCGGATGACCGATCCTGGTGATAACGCATCGCTGCACCACGAAGATTCTCACCCGAATTGACGGCGATACACCGAGACGAGGCGGACGCATCTTGTCGTCGAAATCCACTTTCAGAACAAGAGCAACTTTGCCCGGCATCCGTCCAACCGCCAGTGGTGCAAGCAACGCCAACGTCTCATTAAGCTGACGAGTCCTAACGCGGCCTCCGGCCGCAACCCAAGTAGGTTGGGTCTCCGACCCGACCCGGTCGGGACAGAGTCCCAACCTACAAAGATGCGCGCACCGTGCGCGCATCTTACGGCCGAAGACTCCAGGCGTAAATTGATCACGCCAGGTCGGGCGTCGGTTTCGGGTGACCGCCTTCCCACGTGCAAGATTGGCAAGAAACTCTGGCCGGGTGCCCACAAAGACGGGGTTTTGACCAAAAAACGATTCCCCTGAGCCCACTTCGCCTATCTGATCGGTTATTCGGTTTGAGCGACGTGGATGACGGGACGGGCGAAAAATTTTCGAAATTTTTGCGTCAGGCGCTTGACAAACCCGTGTCGAGCAAAGAAACTGAGTGAACCTCGGTACTTCGCCGCCGTTGGCGCACCGTTGCTGGCGCAACGTTTCAGAGGCCGAGGATGAGCCCGACGAATGCCATCCGAGTTTTAACGTGGCAAGTGTCAGTAAGAGTCGCCCGAATGCAACTCAAAAGGACGGAGTACGCGCTTAGCCGTCCTCGTTTTTTCTCCCCGCGGTCAATCTCTCGCCGCATTTTGGCGGATCCTGTGATCCCCTGAGTTTATTAGCTTCGTCGCCGATTGTGGCGTTGTGCGCAATTCGGATCAGCGAAAGCTAAAGTGTTTCCCGCAGGCGGACACCGTTGTCCTCAGTCGGAAAGGCAAACGTTCCCATGCGATCCTCTGTGAATCCCGATCCCGAAAACGTGCAAGACAGGGAATCATTAGCGGCCGACTATGAATTGGCCCAGCGGTGTGCCTACGGTGAAGTCGCAGCATGGGAAGAACTGTATCACCAGTACCACGATCGGCTTTTGGCCTCGATTCAAACCCTGTTGACCGTGCACCAGGCGGACCCGAGCCTGGCCGAAGAGATCGCGGCGCGTGTCTGGTACGCGCTGGTCGAAAATGACGGTAAATTGCTGCTGAACTACAATCCCAAGCGCGGGGCCAGCTTGATGACCTACATGCGGGTGCTGGCGAAAGATTTGCTCCGCCGCCATTATCGCTCGGAACGCCGCCGACAGGATCGCGAGCGGGCGGTGATGTCCAGCCGGCCCTCGTCCCACAGCCAGGAACTGGATCATAGCGCCAACACGCTGGACGAGTTCCTCGGGACGCTAACGGTAAGCGAGCGAGCTTTTTACGACGAGTGTTTAGTGAGTTCAGGGGCAGCGAATGCCTCCAGTTTAGAGTGTTCCGCTTCCACAATCTGGCAACGTACCCACCGATTGTACAAGCGGATGTTAGGGTTCTTGAGTCGCGACAGCTAAGATGGGCCCCGCGAAATCTTGGAGTAGCCACGGTCGCCAGGCCGTGGAATCCTGCACTCTGGCGAGTGCAGCTACGCAAATGCATGCGGACACAACAACCAAGAAGGAGTTCCTGATTTGCTAACCGAGCCCTCGTCAACGGCGGAGCGGTCGTCGAGCTGGCCTCGATTCTTTCCGGACTCGATCGTTCTGATCGTTTTGCTGGCTGGAGTCGTTTGGGCTTATTGGCCGACGCTAGTGGGGTTGGTGCGAGTTTGGGACAGCACGCCGGACTACTCGCACGGTTATCTCGTGTTGCCCCTGGCCCTATACTTTCTGTGGGTGCGGCGCGACGGATTTCCTGGTGTGGGTGCTTTGCGAGGCCGTTCGGCGATCTTCGCCGTCGTCTTGGGGTTGGGGTTGATCGCAGCCAGTTTTGCCCTGCGATACTTGGCGGCCCGCTATCGTTTGGGCTCGGTGGACGCCTGGTCCATGATTCTCTGGCTGGCCGGCGTGGTTTCGATCTGCGGCGGCTGGCGGCTGTTGTGGTGGAGTGCGCCGTCGTTGGCGTTCCTCTGGTTCATGGTCCCGCTGCCTTGGCGAGCCGAGCGGATGTTCAGCGTGCCGTTGCAAGGCGTTGCGACCCGGATCAGCACCTGGACGTTGCAGAGTCTGGGTCAGCCCGCTTTCTATCAAGGGCACGTGATTTCGTTGGGCGAGCAGCAGTTGGAGGTGGTCGAAGCCTGCTCGGGGTTGCGGATCTTGATGGCCACCGTGGCGTTGGCGTTTGCCTATTGTGTGTTGATCCGCAAATCCTGGTGGAAGCGGATCGCGATCATCCTCAGCACGATTCCCGTCGCACTGATCGCCAACGCCACGCGCATCGTGGGCACGGGCCTGCTGTACCAAGTGGTGTCGTTCGAGGCGGGACAGAAGTTCAGCCACGACGTGGCCGGCTGGATCATGATCCCGCTGGCGGCGCTGCTGTTTGCCGCCTTTTTGTGGTATCTGGAGCAATTGTTTCCGGAGGTGGAGGATTTCGAACTCGCCGATCTGTACGCCGCGCCGGGCCGGCCGTTGGAACACGAGTCTCCGAAGAAGGAGTTGGTCGAGTCGGGGTAGCGTCGTGGGTTGTCCACGCGAAATCTTGAGGTCGCGATGAGTGAGCGGCACGGCGCTAGCCGCCGGTGGCGTCCAGAACCGTCGGCTAGCGCCGCGCCGCTCACAACCCGCATTTTTG
>SKKK01000058.1 GCA_007121535.1 Planctomycetaceae bacterium
CCATCAAGCCGCCGCCATGGATGCCGGGTCCGACCATCACTTCCGGCTCCCACGTCAGGCCTCCGTCCGTGCTGCGGCGGCTCCGCACCTTGTTCTGGCCCCAGGTCGCGACCACGGTGCCATCGGTGGCCACAGCGACATTCGGAAAACGCTCGCCCTCGAAAACCGGCTGAATCTCCAACGACGGCTCGCCGAGAAAGCGGTCCAGGAGCCCCTCCTGATCATCTCCGGTCGAGTTTGTGGCTCCCGCGAGCGCGGCCAATATGACGCTTGTCAGTACTACTGTGAACTTGCTCATCGGCTGTCTTTCAAGTGTGGTAGCTCCCGTGCTTGACTGATGCTGAGAGGGATTCTAAATGCTGTTCGGCGAGACCGCAACCGTCCTGAACCTGTAGTTGCCAAACCTGGCTTCCACCGGCACGGGGCCGGTGGGGAGCCAGAGAAGAAAAACGACGAGGGGGGCGGGGGCTGCGGTAGTTGCCAAACCGGGCTGCCACCGGTGCGGGACCGGTGGGGAGCCGGGGTAGTTGCCAAACCGGGCTTCCACCGGTGCGGAACGGGTGGGGAGCCAGGGTAGTTGCCAAACCGGGCCTCCACCGGTGCAGGACCGGTGGGGAGCCGGGGAGACGATATCCAGATCCGGGGGGCGAACCAAGTGGACGGCTGGCGGGTGGGACGGGAAGGTTGTAGAATAAAGGCTCTAAACCACCGGCCGTCGGGATGGACAGCACCATCGTCTTTCCCCGTGACGGGATGAGCATCGAAATGACAAAGCACGTATTGGCAGTCGTCGTCATTCGTCTGTTGGCAGGGCTTGCTTGCCCGGGCACGAGGTCGGCTGGTCGCGGGGACGCGAGACGCCGATCTAGGTGTAGGACAAGAAGAATCCAACTACTACGGACTGAAGTAGCAACGAGCCGGGGACACAGCATTGCGTGGACTGCTGCAAAGACCAGCTAGCCTGGCGAACAAGAGATCGGAGAGCAGCGTGATGACGAACACGAACGCCCTTGCGAAGAGAACCCGCAAGATCGGTATCGGAGCGATTGCCATCGCGGCCCTCGGTTCGCTCGCGCTTGTCGCGGGCGACCTGCGGGCCGATGAGAAACCCGTCAACGTTGTGTTCATTCTGGCCGATGATCTGGGGTGGACGGACTTGGGCTGTTACGGCAGCACCTTTCACAAGACGCCGCACCTTGATGCGCTCGCACGGCGCGGCATGCTATTCAATCAGGCGTACGTGCCCAATCCGCTCTGTACTCCGGCGCGGTCAAGCATCATGACGGGCCTGAATCCAGCCCGTACCGGGATGACGTACCCGGACATCGGCCACCAAACCATCCGCTTGGAGAAAGGATTGCGAAAACAGGCGGGGCCCAACGAGCCTTTCTTGCTCGCCGAACCCGTTACCTGTTTGAGCCCGGATTATTTCACGCTGGGACAGGCCTTCAAGCAGGCGGGTTACGTCACCGGCCACTTTGGCAAGTGGCATCTTGGGCGACCGCCTTTCAGTCCGCTGGAGCACGGGTTCGACGTGGACATCCCCCACACGAACGCGCCCGGTCCGCTCCTGCACGGCTTCTTCCATCCGTTCCCAATCTGGCCCCAGCACGGCGAACCGGGCGATCATCTGGAAGATTTGCTGGCGGACGAAGCGGTGAAGTTCCTGCACGAGAACCGCGACCGCCCGTTCTTTCTGAACTACTGGGCCTTTCAAGTTCATTCTCCCTGGCAGGCGAAACAGCAGCAGATTGCCAAGTATCAAGCCCAGGCCGATCCGAACGCCTTGCAGCGCAATCCGGTTTATGCCGGCATGGTCGAGTCGCTGGATGACGCCGTGGGCAAACTCGTCGCCGCGTTGGAAGAGACCGGCGTGATCGACCGCACGGCGATCATTTTCCTGTCGGACAACGGCCCGTTCGTCGCTCCGCATCCGCCGCCGGTGATGGATCCCGCTTTCGCCCACATCCCGCCGACCAGTGTGCTACCGTTGCGTGCCGGGAAGCAAACTGTCTATGAAGGCGGCATCCGCGTGCCCCAGATCATTGTTTGGCCCGGCGTCACGCCCGCGGGATCGGTGTCCCACGCTCTGACCTGCAGCACCGATTTCTTTCCCACCTTGATCGACTTGTTGGGTTGGGAGTTCTCCCACGCGCCGGACTTCGACGGCGTCAGCCTGCGTCCGGTGTTGGAAGGGACCGGCCAGGCACGCGACGAGATCCTCTGTCACTTCCCGCATCGTCAGGACACGCGCCCGTACGAAGGCATGGTCGCCCCGCACGCGGGCGGGCCGGCAGCCAGTCTGCGCAAAGGCGACTGGAAGATTATCCGCTTCTTTGCCGAACACCAGGACGGTTCGGATCGCTTCGAACTGTATCATCTGGGCGAAGACATCGGCCAACGGCGCGACCTTTCCGTCGTGGAACCCGAACGCCTGACGCAACTCCGCAAGTTACTGGACCAGCGCCTGACGGAAATGCAGGCCGTCATCCCGAAACGCAATCCCGCATTCCGCGCAACCAAGCCGTGAACCGCGGTCTGGTTCGTCGTGTTTCCGACCAAACACCAAAGATGGTTTCCGTCTGTTCGACACGGAGCACACCGATTAGACTATCATGTGCGATCAGTAGCAACCGGCCTTTCCGTTGAGCCGTCCCGGCTACAAGGCAGTAAGAACAGATTAGGTGAGTGATTAGGGGTTCAAGTCGCCGGCGTAGCCGGTTCAGTCCGTTGGCAGGAGAACTATCATGAATGCGAAACAGGTCCTGGCAGGGATGGGGGCGATTGTTTTTTGCGTGAGCGTCGCGGGCGGCGGTTCAGGAGACGAACATTCCGCGGCGTCGCTGCGAGTCGGCTGGGCGCAGACGGAGATCACTCCACCGCGACCGGTATCGATTGTGGGGTTTCACGGGAAAAGAATATCCACGGGTGTGCGGGATCCGCTGAAGGCAACCGTACTGGCCTTGGAAAGTGTGCGGCCCGACGGGCAGAGCGTCGCCCAGGCGATTCTGGTTTCTTGTGACCTGTTGTGGATCCGTCAGGATACCCAGCACGCCGTGGCGGAAGCCATCGGCGATCGGCTTGCGGACTTTGACCTGGACAACCTGGTGCTGAATGCGACCCATACCCACCAAGGGCCGGCCACAGAATCCGGAGTCTACGAGCCCTGGGATGTATCTTCAGAAGAACGAGCCCGTGGCGTCATGACGGGCGAAGAGTACCGTGCGTTCTTTGCGGAACGCGTGGCGCAAGCGGCCGTCCAGGCGTGGCAGCAGCGCCGCACGGGCGGTACAAGCTGGGCACTCGATCAGGCTGTCGTGGGCTTCAACCGAAGATTCGTGTATTCCGACGGGACTGCCAAGATGCTGGGCCCGGTGAACGCGCCCGAGTTCGATTGCATCGAAGGCGTGGAAGACCACGGCTTGGGACTGCTGTTCTTTTGGAACGAAGAGCGCCAATTGACCGGTATCGTTGTCAATGTCGCCAGTCCGGCTCAATCGGAGCAGGGAGGGAACTTGATTTCCGCTGACTTCTGGCACGATGTGCGGGACGAGATCGCTTCCAGGTATGGAGCCGATGTGTTCGTGTTTGCTCAATGCGGCGCCGCCGGCGACATCTATCCTCAGGGAATGTTCCGTCACCGTGCCGAACTGGCGATGGCCCAGCGGAAGGGCATCACCTGGAGACGCGAGATCGGACGGCGTATCGCAGATGGCGTCGACCGGGTATTCTCGGTTGCCGAAAGCAGCATCGACATGACCCCGGATTTCCAACACCGGGTGGTTCGAGCCGATATTCCCGAAACGGACCCGGCCCGTCCGCCGTTTTACACGTGCGATCCGGTGAAACCCGTGGTGCTGCACGCGATCCGATTGGGCGAAGTCGCCGTCATCACCAGTCCCTTCGAGTTGTTCACGGACTACGGCATCCGGATCCAGGCTCGAAGCAAGGCGGTGTTGACGCTGGTGGTCCAATTGGCCCGCCATCACAGCGGTTACCTACCCACGGCCCGGGCGGTGGCGGGCGGTGGTTATAGTGCGGACAAGTTCGTGGTGGGGCCGGAGGGAGCGGCGGTCTTCGTGGAGGAATGCGTCGCGGCGATCAATGCGCTTTGGCCCTGATTCGGCTCACCGCCGCAGAACGCGACACTTTTTCCTTTTACCAACAGACGATGATTTTACAAGGGGTTTTCGATGTTCGAGCGGAACCGCGATCAAGCGTTGGGAGCTGGCAGACGGTATTCACGGCGTCGGTTCCTGGCGTCTTCGGGCGCTGCGGTCGGCGCAACTTGGGCCGCTCCGGCCGTCCTTCCGGCCTCGGCCCTGGGCGCCGACGGTACGGTCGCGCCCAGCAACCGGATCGGTGTCGGCATGATCGGCTTGACCTGGACAGGATGCAGGATTGTTTCCGCACCACGGATTTCCGCGAATTGCTGGACCGCCCGGACGTCGACGCGGTGATGATCACCACCCCGGATCATTGGCACGTCCCGATTGCTCTGGCCTCCATCCGGGCCGGCAAGGACGTGGCCTGCGAGAAGCCGATTGGACTGTGTGTCCAGCATGGGCGGATCTTGGCCGATGCCGCCGCTGCGGCCGGGTGTGTGTTCCGGACCGACAGCGAGTTTCGCTCGATCCCGCTCTGGTATAAGGCGGTCAGCCTGGTGCGCACCGGCAAAATCGGACAATTGAAGACCATCCGTACCGTCGCGCCGTGCTGGAACCAGCCCCTGCCCATGCAGCCCACGATGCCGGTTCCTCCCGAGCTGGATTACGAGATGTGGCTTGGTCCCGCGCCGCTGGCCCCGTACACCGAACAACGGGTCCATGCTCCGAAGAGCTACGTGGCCGGCTACGATCGGCCCGGATGGTACGGGAACCGGACCTATTGCGACGGCGGGATCGTCAACTGGGGCTACCATCCGCTGGATATCGTCCAGTGGGGAAACGATTCGGAGCTGACCGGCCCGGTCGAGGTCGAGGGGACGGGCGAGTTTCCTCCGCTTGACGGGCTCTGGAACGTGATCCTCGGGTTCGATGTACGGTACCGCTACGCCAATGGCGTCGAACTGGTCTACAAGAACACAGGCCGTGATGCTTCGACGCCCAATCAGGTACACGTCCGCTTCGAGGGGACGGAAGGTTGGGTTTGCTGCTGGTACGGTCCGGATCGTCTGGAGGCGGAGCCCGAGTCGCTCCTTTCAGCGGAAGTCAAACCGGAAGATTTTCCATTCCCGCTGGAGAACGAGCGACGCAACTTCCTGAACTGCATCAAAACACGGGCACGCACGTTGGCCGACGCCGAGGTCGGACACCGCTCGACCACCGTCGCACAGATTGCCTACATCGCCTGCCAGGTGGGGCGTCCCTTGAAGTGGGATCCCGATGCGGAACGGTTCCAGAACGACGACGAAGCCAACCAGTTACTGACACTACCACCCGGACGACCGCCGTGGAGTGTAACGTAGCCTTCGTCTTGGAGTGCGGCGACTCGTCGCCGCTTTCCTTTCGCGTCAGCTTTGGATGTTGCACGATAGCTGTTCCAGGAGCGGACAGAAAGAAAGGCACAGCCAAAGCGGCGTCAAGCCACCGCACTCCAAAGAAAGGGGACCGGCCTGTGGCGAACAAAAATCATCACGTTCCAGGCGCACAAAACTGGGCGAAAACGGTACAAAATTGAACACGCCGACTCCCGACCCCTTCCGCCGATTCCACCCGGTAGGACGGAATGCCATTGCGTCCTACAATCGCATGGAAAATGATGCACGACTTATCCCGACGATCGACACGTAGAAAGGACGAACCCGAATCATGAGGCCACGACGTTTTTTCCGTTCGTTTCACGGACTTCTGTTCTGGTCTACCGTCGTCTTGTTCGGCGGTGCGTCTGCGCGGTCTGAGCCGTTGCGGCAGGCGGAGGTCGTGCCGGGGTATCCCGAGCGGCCTTGGTTCGTCTTCTCCACCGACCTGTCCAGCGACGTGGACGACGCGGCGGCGTTCGGCTTTTTGTTCGAGGCGTTGCAGCGAGGCAGGGGCCGGCTGGCGGCCTGTGTCACCGATTCGCCCGTCCCCGCCGCTGCGCCGGCGGCGCGTGCGATCCTGGACGCATGGGGGTTCCGCTCGGTTCCTCTGGGCGCCTACCAGGGGAATTCAGGCGACTCGCGGGACGGTCCGTACGCCCGGGACGTGGCCGACGCTTTCGGGCAGCAGGGCCGTACCCGGCAGGACTTCGAAAGCGACGTGGCGGTGCTGCGGCGAGTCTACGCCCG
>SKKK01000335.1 GCA_007121535.1 Planctomycetaceae bacterium
GGGCGGAATGCGGTGGCGCGAGGCCGGCGCGGTGGTTGCCAAACCTCGCTTCCACCGGTGCAGGACCGGTGGGGGCCGAATGCGCTGCGGAAAGGGAACAAAAACGGGAGCAAGCCAATTGACCTTGACAAGTACAAACTGAACACCCCACTCCCGACCCCGTCCCCGTTGATTCTCTATCACGTTATTCCGAATCCCACACGCGGCGTTTGGCGCGGGATTGATAGCTGGCCGGGATGTCCCACCGAACGCCCTCGGCAAGCACCTCGGCGTGCAATCGGTCCAACTGGCGTTTCATCCTTTCCAACTGTTGCGCTTCCGTGTCCGCCAGATCGGTCGTTTGACCTCGGTCACGTCCCAGGTGAAACAGTTTCCAGCGGACGGGTTTCGTTTCCAGGATTTGCGGTATGTCCTCGCTCAGCAGCGGATGTGCCTTGGGGCGATCGGCGTCGTCGGTATAGGCGACGATGCACCAGTCGCCGTCGCGCATCGCCAGCGAGGGATTGAGACGATAAAAGTACCAGTACAGCGGGGTCGATCGGTGGAATTCATCTTCACGTCCCAGCCACAGCGGAACGTGGCTGACGCCATCGATCGCGCGATCGGTTGGCGTCTGGATGCCCACCAGCTCGCAAAACGTCGGCAGGAAGTCGATCCCGCTGACCGGCACGCTGCACCAGATTCCCGGTTGGATACGTCCCGTCCAGCGGACGATGGCGGGGACCCGGTGCCCTCCCTCCCAGATATGGGACTTGAGTCCCCGCAGGTCTCCCTTGGAGAAGGCGTTCAGCGGGCCGTTGTCCGAGGTAAACCAGATCACGGTATCGCGGGCAAGATCGCGCTGGTCCAGCCAATCGAGCAATCGCCCCACGGCTCGATCCACGTTTTCGATATTGGCCAGGTACTCGGCTTCGCGGCGCGTCAGATCGGGATGCCGTTCCAAACACGCCTCGATCAATTCCGGTGGCGAGGCGATGGGGGTGTGCGGTTCGTGGAACCAGACGCACGCAAGGAACGGGTCCGCGTCCTCCCGGCCCGCACCGATCGAATCCAGCCAGCCGATGGTCTCATCGACCAGGATCTGGCACGAATACCCTTCGACCTTCCCGACCGCTTGGCCGTTGCGGCGGAAGTTCACCGGGTCGCGATGGCTGGGCGCAGCATTGTTCGACGTCGCGAAGGAGTACTCGAATCCTTGTTCCAACGGCCCCGGCTGATCGGGGTTGTCCAGATCGGAAAGATGCCACTTTCCAAAGAGCCCCGTACGATAGCCGGCTTGACGAGCCAAATCGGCCACGGTGATTTCCTCGGCTCGCAAATGCATGGGGTGCGAGGGAGGCAGATAGCTGTAGATCCCCGAGCGGGCAGGGATGCGTCCCGTGAGAATCGCGGCTCGAGACGGCGAGCAGTTCGGTGCCGGGGAATGGGCGTCGGAAAAGGAGATCCCGTCCGCTGCCAATCCGTCCAGATGCGGCGTCAGCATCCGGCCGCCAAAGGCGCCGATGTCCGTCCAGCCCGCATCGTCCAACAGCAAGAAGATGAAGTTGGGTCGGCTGCCTTGGACGGACTCTGGCTCGTCCGCGATTCCCTGTGCGTCAAAGCCCAGTCCGCCGACGGCTGCGAATACCAGGATCATCGCCCAACGCCCGCATTCCTGCCAGGAAGTCCATCCACCAGTGTTTGGCGATCCGAGCAGGACACGCAAGCCGAATATTCGAATCGTGTAGAGCGGGCTCATCGTGGTTCCTTTCTTTTGAAGATTCGCCGCGTTCGATTGGGATTCCTACAAGTGATCGGGTCAGCGGTCGGTGAAACTCAACTCCTGCAGTTCTTCTTCACTCAGCACGCGATTCAACACGGCGACGCCGTCCACGTACAGTTGAGTCCCGTAATCGACGGGCTCGGCGCCCAGCCCCAGGGCTCGACCGAACGTGAAGGGGGCGCCTTGTCGCAACCGGTAGCGAACCGGTTCGCCGATTCGCTGCCAATCTTCGCCGCGTCGCGCATGTAAAGTCGTAACGATCAGATCGTCGGGCTGCATCTTCGCCTCGGTCGGCAAACGAACGCTGTGCCCTCTTGTGGCAGAAAACGTGACGGGCTCGCTCAGGATACTGGCCTCGTCACGTTGTACGTCCACCGTCACGCGGTAATCGACGTCCTCGCGGGCTTCGTCTGAACAGATCCGGTCGTACGTGACGGTCGCTGCGTCGGTATCCACCTGCAACCAATGCTCGTACACGCCCGAATCCTGGACGTTGTAGCCGTTGAACTTCAGCAGAAAGGATCGAGGCGAATAAATGGGCCAGGGGAAATGGAACGGGTTGCTGGCCACCGGTTCGGTCGGGCGAAAGACGTCTCGAGCCACGGGATCGGTAATGGAAGTCGGTGTGGCGACCCCATCAAGGTACGCCACGACTTGATCCGTGTTAGGATCGAACGTCATCGCCATGGCCACCCATTGTTCGTCTTCGAAACTGCCGCCATCGATGGCTCGGCACCTGGCGAACTGCGATCCGGGTGCCGTCGACTGCGGGTAACTGGACGCTCCGGTCGACGAGATGTGAGCGATCGTCCCTCGCGATCCGAACAGCCCGCCGAACAGGGCGATCTGCCGCCTTCCGCCGTACTTATCCCAACCGCCTTCGTCCCAGATCCCGGCAACCAGATGCCGACGGCCGACGAAACGCACCCACGCGATCATGGTAAACGCTTGGCGACCATGGATATCCAACGGCGAACCATCGAATTCATCGCGTGCAACCTCGCCAAACACAAAACCCTGATTGAACCGCACGGCATGACCGAAGGGGCCCGTCGAGTCGAACGACAGTTTCGACGAATCGTCCGCGTAGGGCCAATCGTCCGGTGCGTAAGCTTGGGCATCGCCGATGCGCCGTAAGCTGACGGGGAACCCTTGACGAACCACGTCTGCATCATGGTACGAAGTCCATCGTCCCTCGTGCATCAGCGAGAAGTCCCAGAACGCGATCAATCCCTCCGTCTCGGCAACCTTCGCCACTCGATCGGCAGGCCCGTCGCCCAACGCGGCCGCCGTCATGATCGCTACGATCATCAACGAAAACAAGAACTTGTTCATGGAGTGGTTTCCTGTACCTCGAATGCGTCCAAGATCGTGAATCTCTTGATTAAGTCAGCAACCAGCCAGCCGAGCAGTAGCCCGGATTCGCTTGGCGGCCCAGCCGCCTTGTGGGATGAACATCGCTTCATCTTACCCGCTTCGAGTGCGGTCCGAAAGCACGCCAACAGCAGCTTGGTCAGCCGTGCTCATCGAATCTGTCGCGTTTTCAAGTAGGGACCCCCAAAAAATCTTATTATCCCGCCGCCCCCTCATCCGGCTCGAGCGATTGCTCGGCGCGGGGCGGGACCGTAAAATCGCGCTCGGGTTCTCGGAAATGCCGACAGGGACGTAGCACTTCAGATGATGAAAGGGCACGAGTCACATGACCGATCACAAAGCGGCGCCCGAACGTGTCGCTGGCGGTTCGTCCGTTACGAGGGCGTGGACGGTGGCTCGTCTTCTGCTAAGAGGAACCGTCGTTCTCTTTTGCTTCTTCCTGGTTTGGAGCGTCTGGCTGGCCTCGCTGCTGGTGAACGTGGGTGTTTCCCGGCCGTTGCGGATTTCGACCGAGACGACGTACATCACCGAACCGTTGACGCCCGATGGCAGGCATGTCGATTATTTCGCGGCGATCCAGCAGCGGATACGGCCCGACAACGCTGCGACTGACGACAATGGATTCCGGCTGCTGGTGCAACATTTGGGCAAGAGTCCCGATAGCAGTGTGGAACATTTCGAGATGCTTTGCAATAAGCTCGGGCTTGCTGCCGATGCGATCCGGCCGGACATGGTCATGGAAGATCCCTACGACTTCCTGGTTGCCTATATCGATAGCGAAGAATGGGATGCGTTGCTTGGCGACGAACTCCAGGAGAAATCGGCTTGGGAGCAGCGAGAGGCCTTGATAGAGCGACTCCATCGGGCCTGGACGCTGGACGATCTACCGATGATGGACGACTGGCTCCGGACGAATGGCCCGGTGCTTGATTTGATCGGTCGTGCGGTGAAAAAGCCCCTGTTCTACATCCCGCTGGTACGCCGTAGTGAGGACGAACTGCTGCTGCTGATCTTGCTACCCGAGTTCCATTGGATGCGATCGCTTGCCCGCAGCTTGAGCGCCCGAGCCAATTACCGCATCGGTATGGGCGACATCGACGGCGCGATCGATGACATCATCGCGTGCAAACGGCTCGGGCAGCACATCGGGCACCACGGTTCGACGGTCATCTACAGGGCTGGGATCGCGCTCGAGGGCACCGCCGATGCGATCGGCATTGCTGGCTCGTTGAAACACCAGCCCACAGATAAGC
This sequence comes from Planctomycetaceae bacterium, assembly GCA_007121535.1. Taxonomy (GTDB): domain Bacteria; phylum Planctomycetota; class Planctomycetia; order Pirellulales; family Pirellulaceae; genus SKKK01. The sequence goes on from SKKK01000335.1 coordinate 4,390, forward strand.
AATTGCGGAGGCTTGTCGAGCAAACGGAGAAACTCCCGCCGCCAATCGATCTGGATCTGAGGTTCCTGATAGAGCGTTTCGTTGCGCTGGACATCATCCAGTCGCTGGCCAGCGGCAAGAGAAGCGCGAGCGAGGAACTAGGACTGGATGGTTCGGCAATTGGTTACGTCATGGCTCTTGCTTACGACTGGAACGTCGTCGCAAGACGATTCAACCAGCACTTCGACGCGATGGTGGCCACGGGCGACGATCCGCCAACTGAGTCGCCAAATCCTCTTGTTCTCGTCTCGCGTCGCGGGCGATCCAGGCTTTTGGCTGACATGCTGGCGGACTTACTCATTCCCGACTTGGGAGCTGAGCGTGAAGCAGCTCATCGCAACGCTTGTACGCATCAGATGAAGCGTATCACGCTGGCCATGTTGATGTACGAGCGCGATCATGGAACGCTGCCGCCAGCTCACACGGTCGACGCGGACGGCACGCCGCTGCACAGTTGGCGAGTGCTGCTATTGCCGTATTTGGGGCACGAGACGCTGTACGACAAGATCAGGCTCGACGAGCCGTGGGACAGCCAGCACAACCGACAGTTCCACGACCAGTCGGTAGCGTTCTATCGCTGTCCCAGCGACCCGGCGGCCCGGGCGGGGCAAGCCACGTATTCCGTGGGCGTCGGACCGGACATGCCATTCGAAGCCGGGCAGGGCAAGCGGCTGGCGGATTTCGGGCCTGACAGCGACGATATGATCCTGTTGGTCGAGCGTGGTGAACCGGTCTGCTGGATGGCGCCGGCAAACATTCCCCAGTCGCGGGCCGAAGAGGGCATCCGGCACCATGGCAGCCATTATCTTCCGCCGCCGACCACCGAAGACATCGCCAGCCATCATCCGGGCGGCGCGATGTTCGGACTGCGTTCCGGCTCCGTCACGTTCCTTACCCACTCGACGGAGGTCGAAAAAGTCAAGGCCATGCTCAGGGGCACACACAAGGCCAATGCCGATTTCCCGCTGTTTGTACCCCGGGACGATTAGCCACATGGTCCGGGCTCTCCGAGACTGGTTTCTCCGAGCCCTGGCGGTCCGAGCCTCACCGCCGACCCCGCGTCGGCGGAAGGCTGACTGACGGGCTAGATGCCGGCCCCAAAATGCTCATCCCCTTCTTCCCCCCGGTCGCCGCCGGAACCGCCGACCGTAGGTCTCTCAGCCCAGTTTTCTTACCGCCTTCTAAGTGTTCAACCCATGGCTGGCTTGTCCCAGCATGACCCAACCGTGACACCAGAACCCCCCGAATTCCAATGCCGCTCGTCCACGATTCCCGAGCGATCCGCCCCCGACGCCTCGGCCCTCTCATCGCTTGTGCGGTTCCGGCTCGCAAATCCCCGCCTCGTCCAACATATCCAGCGGACTACGCACGTCCGTGGTTCCCCCTTCCATCACGTGCAAATAAATTATCGTGGTCTGAGTATCCTTGTGCCCCAACAGTTCCTGCACTTGGCGTATGTTCTCTCCGTTTTCCAGCAAATGGGTAGCGCCGGCAGCACTCCTTGATTCGCAAACCCCATCCGTACAGCAATTCCGCCATCAGCTTGTACATCCCACAGCCCCCCTGGACATGCTGCAGCACGGCCGGCACCTGGCTGCGACTCAAAACCACCGGCAACCGCTTGCCATGCCGTCCGCGGATCGGCATGAGTTTCCCCAATTCCCGGTCCAATACGGTCCGGTAAAGAAACACCAGCGCGTTGAGCGCTTGCCGTTGCGTGTCTTTGGCAACCTTCCGTTCGACGGCCAAATGCGTCAGAAACTGCTCGACCTCAATTGCCCCCATTTCCTCTGGATTCCGCGTACCATGGAAGTGGATGAACTGTTTGATCCAATCCAC
>SKKK01000053.1 GCA_007121535.1 Planctomycetaceae bacterium
CGTGCAGCGATTCCAAGAATTGCGGGATGAGCATCCCTGGGTAACTGCCGATTCCACCTTTCTTGTCCACAACGGCCAGATCCGCTGGTGGACCTTCGCAGGCGGGATCGCCAACGCCCTGTTGGCCGACACCCTCAAACCCCACTGTGACGTGAAGGCCGACAACCTGAGCCTCAGTTTCCCCACCGCCTCGTCCGTGGATGCAATCACCGACCTGATCAACGCCCTGCAACCCGACCAAGTGCGCCCGATCCCGAACCCCGTCGCCATGGACAATCTCAAGTTTTCCGAATGCCTTTCACCGGACATTGCCGCCGAAGTTTTCACGGCACGGTTCAATGACCTGATGGGAGTGAAGCAGACCCTTGAAGAAAGAAGGCGAGTGACTATCGAGACCTGAGCCAACGACAACTGCTACGTTCAGTTGATGGCACCGATGTGAGAGCGAGCAATCCAGAAAGGGCACCATGCACATTAGACATGTTTCGATCAGCCGGTTTCGAGGAATCCGGTCACTCAATTGGCATCTTGATGGACGGATCATCTGTCTTGTTGGTCCCGGCGATTCCACAAAGACGACCATTCTTGACGCTATTGAACTAACCCTTGCCCCAAAGTGGTTTGTGCCGTTTACGGACGCAGATTTCTACCAAGTGCGTACGGAGGAACCCATCTCCATCGAAGTGACAGTCGGTGAACTCTCAGACGAACTTCTAGCCGATGACAAATGTGGGTTATACCTGCGTGGCTATCAGCCTAATCAACCGCTCATTGATGATCCCGAAGACGGCTGGGAACCAGTGATTACGGTTCAGCTTCGAGTGTCGGACGACTTGGAGCCCCACTGGGAGTTGATCAAGGGCGGCATCCTCGAACCGAAGCCGCTCTCTTGGCGTGACAGAGAACGCTTATCGATGTCCAGACTAGGCAACGATGTCGAGAGGCATCTTACGTGGAGCCGTGGGTCGGCACTTGCCCGAATAACAGAGAAAAACACTCCCACTGGACCGGCTCTCGCACTTGCGAACAGGGCGGCGAACGCCGCAATTGCTGGCACACCGCAGGCAGATTTAGAATCGGCTGCGAACATAGCGCAGGAGGCTGCAAAGGAGTTCGGTGTTAACGTGACTCCCCTGAAACCCGGACTCGACGCCAGCGCCCTGTCTCTCGGAAGTGGGGCACTGACGCTCCACGACGACCAATCCGTGCCCCTGAGAGCAACCGGCCTCGGAACCCGACGCCTCACGGCGCTTGGTATACAGCATATTGGCCTTGGGCCGGATGCAATCATCCTCGTTGATGAGGTGGAACATGGCTTGGAGCCGTATCGAATTCGAAGGCTACTGAAGAAGCTAAGCGATGATAAGGGAGTGTCAGACAACGCTGACGGAGCACTCGCTCAGGGGCAGGTGCTCATGACAACCCACTCGCCAACGACAATCATGGCTCTCCCTGTTCAGAGCTTGGGCTTCGTGAGAACGATTGCAGGAAGCACGACTGTCGCCACAGTTTCCGAAGATGCGAGGGAGGCTCTGCAATCGATTGTTCGCAGGATCAGCCATGCTGTGCTGGCTCGCAAAATACTCGTATGCGAAGGGAAGACGGAGGAAGCACTTTGCCGAGTCATGGATGAAGTGTGGTCGGAAGCACATGATGGATACTCCTTTGCCTGCAATGGCGTCGTTCCTGTGAATGGTGGGGGCTCGGAGTTCGCCAAGAGCGCCGCTGAGTTTCGACACCTTGGATATGAAGTGGCCGTCTTTGGTGATTCGGACGTGTCCATTACGCCAAGCCGAGATTCACTGGAAGCTGATGGCATTACCGTTGTTCTATGGGATGGCACGCTGGCCAGCGAGGAACGGATTACTGCGGACCTTCCATTAGACAAGCTTCAAATGTTCTTGGAGATCGCAATCGATGAACGTGATGAAGAATCGGTCTTAAGTTCTATCTCGGCGCACCTCGAAAATAATCTCACGACGTGTGAGGCGTCGATTTCCACATGGCTTTCCACACTAGGCTGCACGGAAGCTAAAGTACGTTCGGCAATCGGCAAGGCAGCAAAAAAGAAAGGATGGTTTAAGGATCTAAATGCTGGCCAGCGTTTGGCCGACATTGTCTGTTCGGCATTGCCCGAAATCCCAGACACCGACTTAGCGAAGAAGCTCGCAGCGATTGAGGAATGGGCACATGCCACGTAACGTTGCACGAGAACTCGCTGAGTGTCGGAAAGGGCTAGTGGTTGCCCCGGCAGGGTGCGGAAAGACGCATCTGATTGCTGACTCCGTTGCATACTGCACTGGGCGTCAATTGATCCTCACCCACACACATGCAGGTGTTCGGGCACTCATCGATCACTTGAGACGCCGTGGGGGTGACCCACGAAGCTATAAAGTCGGGACTATAGATGGATTTGCACTTCGATATGCCAGCGCCTTCTCGCAGCTTTCTGGATGGACGGAACCAAAGCCGACTGGCAACATGTGGAACACGCTGCGCCCGGCAGCGACTAAGACGCTAGCCGCATCCGCCGTCAAGCGAGTGCTGTCCTGCTCCTACACTGGCGTCTATGTAGATGAATATCAGGACTGCTCGGTGGGTCAGCATGACCTGATACTTGGCATAGCACAGGCACTACCCGTTCGTGTTCTCGGAGATCCCTTGCAGTCGATTTTCTGGAAAATTAACAAGGGCGACAATGTTGTATGGCAGGACGTTGAGTCCGAGTTTCCTTTGATTGACAACTTGTCCGTGCCACACAGATGGGCTAATCACAACCAAGATCTTGGGTATTGGCTGCTGGATGTCCGCAAACGACTTCTGGCTGGCGAGGCCGTTGACCTGAGCACTGGCCCCGTCACGTGGAAAAACGAGGTCGAGCACCCATCGCAAATAGCGGCCTGCTACGAAGTAATTTCAAATAAGCGACAATCAGTTCTTGGAATCCACGCATGGGGAAATCAATGCCATAAACTGGCTCGCTTCCTGAATGGAATCTATCGCTCAATGGAGACCGTTGAATGTGAAGCACTTCTTGAATGGGCGGACAAGATCGAATCTGCAACGGGGGCAGAGCGAGCGTGTCTAATTGTCGAGTTCACTCAACGCTGTATCTCTCGGCTGCCTCAAGCATTCAACAAGTGGAAGGCCGAATTGTCCGAAGGGACACAGCCCCGTGCTCGAAGGGAAGATTACAGGAGAGTCCTCGAATGTCTCGTGGCAGTATGCCGAACCCACGATTTAAGACTTGTCGATAACGCATTCGATGCTATATCCCGCATCAATGAGCAGGTTGTTTATGGCCGACTTGAATTGTGGCGAGAAATGCGACGTACACTTGCCGCTCACGCACGGACGCCAAATCTCACATTGAAAGAGTGTGCTTGGCATCAACGCAACCGGGCTCGACATGTCGGACGACGAGTGGATCATCGGTGTCTCGCAACGACTTTACTTGCGAAGGGGCTCGAATTCGATCACGCAGTAATCCTAAACATTGATGAACTCGAAGATGCGGAGAACGTCTACGTCGCTATGACACGAGGCTCTCGCTCAGTCACAGTGCTTTCGCAGTCTCCCGTCCTGCAACGTGGCCTACCGCATTTCGTGCTTTGAGGCAGATAGGGAAACGCACATGAAGTCAACGCCTCCAGTTCGCCCCATCAGAGTCAGTTGCGAGAACATTGATTGCGACAATCCACAGTCGCATCTCTTCACACCTACCGAGTTCGAGGAGTTCATCTCAAATGGAAAATTCGAGTGCGACACGTGTGGTGAGGAGATGTCTGCCGAGGGCTATCGCATAGAGTGCTTTCTTTGCGACATGGAATTCGAAGGCTATTCGCTTTCCCAGATTCCACTTCTTCTTGAAGAGCGTTGTGCAAATTGCGCTGGGCGTGAGGAATGGGACGCAGAATTCTACACTATTCGTATTGCTGGGTCATGGAGCACCGAGTTCGAGATGTACGACTGGTCTATGTCACCGAAGGCCGGTGACGACTTGAAGCGGAAGGGAAGGACCGACTATTGGGAAGGTATTGTCCACTTTTGCACCGCAGAAGAGTTCATTGCCATTTACCGTGACCGCCGCATCAAAGCGGCCTCGACGGGGCTGTATTACAAACGTAATCCCGACAAGACGAAAGCGGTGTGCGTGACCGAAGCGACTATTTCGAACTGGCAGGAGATCAAGGACACGCACGGGGAGTATGGCTTCGTATTTCGCAAGAGTGACATTATTCGGCTGGGCGGGGCACCAGTCATCAACCTGCCTCAATCTGTGATCGATGAGATGAAGAGCAAAGGAGAAGTCATTCCACAGACGTTGTGGCCGTACCTCACGAAACTGCTTCTACCATCGCCAACATCACAGAAGAAGATCGACTTTCTTCACGAGAGGGAGTGGCGGGTTCCGCAAGATATCTGTTTCGAAGAGGTACAACCTTACGCTGTCGTGTTTCCAAAAAACCGACCGGGCATTGATGGCGAAGAACTCATATTGCAGGCGGCAAGAGAGTTTCAAGAGATTGTGGAAAGTGATGGATTTTCTGTTGACGACGTTGCCGACGCACTGCGACGAGTACCACATCTTGACCACTCAAAGATCACAGAACAAGCAGCGACAGTCCACGCTTGGCTGCTCAGAAATGGCGTGCGCAGTCGTGACGATCTATTCGCATTCGTGGAGTCAGAAGCAGTGTTCGATTTTCTTGCTCATGTCTACATCGAAGAGCTTCGGCGTCCCGTTGCCACACCACTTGATCCAACTGCCGTTGGCACGTGGGGTGCGTTTCTTTACGTCAATGGACTGCGTGACGACAACAAGGAACTTGTGATCGGTCAAATCAGGCAAACGCCTGAGTACCTGGGAGTGCGTGATGTAGAAACGGATGCTGAATGGCGAACGGAGGAGTAGAAAGGTCAGGGGTGGCAAGACGGTCTTTGCAGAGAATTGGATGAAGAGTTAACAGGTTTGACTTCCACATTGGCATCGACTACTCGGGCAAAGGCATCAGTCAAGCACCATGAACGACGAACAGAAAACTCCTCACCGGCCGACACCATCACTGGAGCGCCAGGGGTGTGAAACCGTTGGGGTGGTTGGTTCAGCTCCCCATTTTGTGAAGTTCGTCGGCGCAGTCGGTGTCGAGGATCAGGTGGTTGATCAGGCCGAGTTTGAGGCACTGGAGGACGATTTGGGCTCGGACAGCTCCTACGGCCACGACGGTTACGCCGGGCAGGTTGTTCTCTCGAACTCGGAGGGCACAGCGGCGGAAGTGGGGTTCCTTGATGCCGGTCCAACGTTTGTTGACGGCCTCGACGTACTCGCGGTCGGCTTTGTTGGGATGCCTGAGCATCGTCGTTTTCGGGCCAGGACGCCGGCCAGTCGCAAGCCGTTTTCCTGGCCCCGGTCGGAATCCGCTACTGATCGAGTTCCGGCGGTGTTTCCAACTCCAGTTCCGCTTCAACGTCGCCTTCGACTTCGGCCCGAAGATCATCGACGGCGGCGCGGAGCGCTTCGTAGATTTGGATCTCCTGGCCGACGATTTCGAGGGTCACGACGAGCGAGTAGGTGGCAACCGAGTCGGGGTCTCGGCTCCAGCCCTGGTGTCCCCGGACGGCGATACAGAGGTCTTCCGGCAGGGCGTGGGACTTCACGACCAGCTCCCTTCGTTTTCAACCGCCCAGTTCTTCCTCAATCTGCTCGATGGTCGGCAGATTGCTGCGGAGCGGTTCGGGAAGCGACTGCACAAGTTTCGTTTGCCACTCGGCGACGCCGATCGGCTTGCTGATGTCGCGCAGGGCGTACTCGGCAATCACTCGGTCGCGGGTCTTACACAGTACCAGGCCAATCGTTGGCTCGTCGTCCGGGTGCCGAAGCTGCGAATCGACCGCCGAGAGGTAGAAGTTCAGTTTCCCGGCGTCCTCGGGCGTGAACTTCTGCATCTTCAAGTCGATGACGACGAAACATCGCAGCCGCAGGTGGTAGAACAACAGATCGAGGTAGAAGTCATCGTCCCCTACGGTCAGATGAACCTGGCGGCCGACAAAGGCGAACCCGGCTCCCAGTTCCAGCAAGAATTTTTGGACGTGGTCTACCAGTCCGCCTTCCAGTTCGCGCTCGTGGGCCTGTTCGCCAATCGTCAGGAAGTCGAAGACATACGGGTCCTTGAGCGTCTGCTGGGCCAGATCCGATTGCGGTGCTGGCAGCGTCGCCGAGAAATTCGTCACCGCCTTGCC
>SKKK01000557.1 GCA_007121535.1 Planctomycetaceae bacterium
GCGTGTCGTCCGATGCGTAAACCTTCACCAAACGATTATCGTCCGGATCCAGCACCGCCAACGTCCGAGACCGTCGATCGGCCCGGTCGCTGGCCAAGACGGTCACCAGCAAGCGACCGTCGGGCAAGGCCGCCAAGTCGCCCAGTCCACTGGGCAGAGGCTGAAAGGAAGGTTCGCCGCTGCCCACGTGCCCCACAAACGTCCCGCGGTTCGAGATCACCGCCACGCGGCCATCGGGCAACGGAGCCGGACTGCCGTATCCCAACATCCGAAGTCGAGTCCCGTAGACGGCGCCGACGTCCGCGCCGAATTCGGTATGCCCCGCCGTCCCGTCCGGGCGCATCGCGTGAATCTGCGTTTCCACCTTGGCACGACCGAAGAAATTGTCGCTTCGAATAAAGGCGATCCGACCATCGGCCAGCACCTTGGGTTCGTTGTCAAAGATCGGCGTGTGCGTGATCGGCTTGATCTCGCCGCCGTCGGGTTGCATCACGAACAAGGCTCGCGACGGTGCCCCATGGTACTCTTCGAACGTGCCGATCCGAGTGGACGAAAAGACGATCCGCCCGTCCGGCAATTCGGCCGGGTCGATATCATGGAAAGGCCCGTCGGTCAGTTGTTGCGGAGTGCCGCCGTCCGACGGAATCCGGTAGATGTGGAAGAAACTGGTCCCCTCCGACGCCATCGCGACATAAATCCAGCGGCCATCGAAGCTGACGCTCGGCGAACCGATTACACCCGTTCCGGCATCGATCAAGACGCGAGGCGACGCGCCGGGAGTCGCCGCATCGATGACGCACAACTTGCGACCGATTTTCGAAGGGCACGGCAGATCGAACATCGTGTAGGCTCGCGTCCAATCGTCGATGCGAAACTCGATGCCCCAAGCCTCGCCACGAAGCCCTTTGTAAATGCTGCAGTCGTCGGAAATAAAAGCGATGGTCCCGGGCCAGTCGAAGTCGGCGTCCGGCGAAGTCAACGCCAAACGCGTTGGCAGAGAACCCAGACGTCGACCCCCAGTCGAACCCGCATAGCGCAGATGGCCCCACGGCGACATGCCCATCGGACCCAGCTCCGTCGCCGCTGCCCACGAGGCGTCTTGAACGTAATCTGCCCGGGAATACTCTGCGGGATCTGCCTCCGACGTCACCTGCCAACCCTCGTCCGTGACCAACTCTAACGACTCGCCTTCCGGCCAGTCGACGCGCAAGGCAGCGATCACGCCCCGCTGCCCGCCCAGGCAGATGCCGCGAATGCCCAAAACGTTCTTGCCCGATACCAACCGCTCTCGAATATCCCAACGTTCGATCGACTGCCATACCTCGCTGCCCGGCCCGATGTCGTACCCCACCAACGCGCCGTTGACGTACAGCTCGTAGCCGTTGTCCGCCGTGATCAAGACAGCGGCAGAGGACGGGGAACTGTCGATCGTCAGCTCCATGCGAAGCTCGACCACATCGCTCTGCATGTCACCCCAGATCCACGAAGCTTTTTCGATGGCAGGCAAAGGCGGTTCAGAAGCGGCAGAAGGGCTCGATAAGACGTTCCAGCAGATCGTTGCCAAAAAAATAGCCAGTACTCCACGGATGCTCGACAGCCCCCATGGGAAATGTGTCCTCGACGTAAGCATGCTCTTGACTCCTCGGCAGTAGAAGGCGTTTGCCCATATATTCAGACATCAATATAAGCAACGCCATCGCCCGCTGCTAGGCTCTGTCAGCAAAGCGGTCTGACCTTCTTCGGGCACAACGCGGCCGTAACAAGACCGTTCGGCGCCGGGCTCTGACCCCGCCGGAGCCGCCAATCGTAGGTCTCCCAGTCCCGTCCTTTAACCGCCACTACGGCGGATTGTTCGTAACCCGAAGGATCCGCAAGATGGCCGTGACGCATCTGCTTAACGAACGCTTACGGCTGGCGCGGACCTGACCAACGATAGACGGCCAGGGCTCCCAATTCGCGGATGACAAGCAGATCGTCGACGACGGCCAGATGAGCCCAGGTTTCGTCGTCGGCGATTTGCCGTCGGTCCAAAATCTCGAACGCCTCTGGATTCGCCTTCAAAAGCAATAATTCGCCCCGCTCGTCCAGAGCGAGAATCTTCGCACCTTGGCCGACCAGACTCCAGTAGCGGCCAAACGGTTGGCTGATCCAGGTGATCTCGCCGTCGGATAACCGGATGCATGCGGCTCGCTGGTTCCGCATGTGCAAGAAGGCATGCCCATCGATCAGCAAGGGGGTGGACATGTAACCCTGCAATCGGTTGTCCCAGATTGGGTCCGTCCTCCAATCGCCATTGTCTTCGCTCAATCGGATCAATTGGCTACGTCCGCCGTAGCTGCTGGTGAATACGGCGGATTCTGAGACGGTGGGTGTCAGGATGTTCATACCGCGAAACGCTTCGATGTCTTGCGTCCACAACACGGTTCCGTCCTCGGGGTCGACGCCTGCCAACTTCTGCCGGGTTTGTACCAGAAGTTGAGATCGACCGTCCACGTCAGCCAGAAAAGGTGACGAAAACGCACTGCCCCACATGCCTCCCCCGTCCTCCAACGTCCGCCAGACGATTTCGCCGGTCCGCTTGTCCACTTTGACCAATGAGGCGGCAGCCTGAACGTACAGCCAATCGCCAGCAACAAGCGGTGAACTGACGAACCCGAAAGATGGCAGCGGCGTCTGAAATTGCTGCACAAAGTCGATCTTCCAAACTTGTTCGCCATTCTCGGCATCCAAGCAGACCAGGACATCGCGCATTCCGGCGACGTACAGTCGCCCGTCGTCCAATGCCGGAGTTGCTCGAATCCAGCTACCGTTGGACGCTGCAAAGAAGGGGACGGTCATCGAACCTTCCCACCGCGTTTCCCAAATCGGTTTCCCCGTGGTCAGATCGTAGGCTCGTACGACCTCCCACTTTTGATCCTTCGTCTCCGTGGTGAAGACCTTAGCGCCGCCAACGATCGGTCCCGAGTAACTGGGCCCCAATTCGACCCGCCACAACTGCTGGACCGCGTCGCCGGATAACGTGTCGGGCCATGGTTTCATCTGCACCATGCCGTCCCGAGAAGGCCCCCGCCACTGAGGCCACCAGGATTTCGTGTCTTCTTCGCCGAGAACGAATTGAGTCGTCGTCAAGGTTGTGGCAGCGATAACCAGGTTCAAACAAAGACGCGTCATCAACTTGGCTCCATGAGGAATAAGGAAGCAGCAGCATTTGGATTGATATCAAGATCCGGGTACGTTCGTGGTTGAATCGCTTTGCTCCCGACATAATAGAAAGCGAGAGCTTGGTGGCAATCAAAAAATTTCTTCACCCCAACGATGAATTGTCGGGATCGAGGGGGCCCAAGGACAAAGGACGCATGCTTTCGGAGCACTAGACGATACCAGAAAAGGGGCCACCAAGACGTTCAGGGCCGGGTGCGTGGCAAGCGGCATCGTGATATGCTGGGTGCTTGGCGTTGGCGGATACGTTTCTGACCGACGGCCATCTGTCTTGAACTTCGATCTTTCGAGGAGGGCTCTGCGATGAAACGTTGGGGTTGGTTTTCTGGTGGAATCTTGTCCGGGCTCTTGCTGGCGATGGCCTTCGGGTTTTCCCAGTCGGGGCAATTCGATCCTGCGGCGCTGAAGCGAACCACAACGTTTTCAGGCCAGCCGGTGCGCTCGGATGAAGACGGCAAGTTGGGGATCATTGTTTTTGGCGCTCATCCTGATGATTGCGAGATCCGCGCCGGCGGTGCGTCGATCCTCTGGTCGGATCTGGGGCATCATGTCAAGCTGGTTTCGATGACCAACGGCGATATCGGGCATTGGCAGATGGCCGGTGGTCCGCTGGCGCTGCGCCGCAACGAGGAAGTCCAAAAGGCGGCAAAGATTCTGGGTACGACCACGGAAGTGTTGGACATCCACGACGGGGAACTGGAACCGACGTTGGAGAACCGCAAACTGATGACCCGGCTGATCCGCCAATGGAACCCCGACGTGGTCATCGGACATCGCCCGAACGATTATCATCCCGATCATCGGTACACCGGCATCCTGATGCAGGATTGTGCCTACATGGTCGGCGTCCCGTTCCTGTGCCCCGACGTGCCGCACATGACCAAGACGCCTGTGTTTTTGTTTTCCTTCGACAATTTCCAGACGCCCACGCCGTTCCGTCCGGACATCGTGGTTGCGATCGACGACGTGATGGAGCAGAAATTGGATGCTTTGGCGACCATGGAGTCCCAGTTCATCGAAGGCGGTGCGATGGGTGGACCGCATCGCATTCCGGCCAACGAAGAGGAACGGGCCAAGGCGTTCGAACGCATGCGCGAAGGATTCCGCCGCCGCGCGGCGCACATCGCCAACCTGGGACGTGAGAAATTGATCGAGTTGTATGGCCCTGAGGTTGGGAAGCAGGTCAAGTACGCCGAGGCGTTCGAGATCTGCGAGTACGGCCGCCAACCGGACGCGGCGGAGATCCGACGGTTGTTCCCCTTCCTGCCAGAGCCCTAACGCGGCCTGCGGCCGCAACCAGCGTAGGTTGGGTCTCCGACCCGACCCGGTCGGGACAGAGTCCCAACCTACAAAGATGCGCGCACAGTGCGCGCATCTTACATCTCAAGACTCTAATGCTCCGTTCGCAAACCCGGGCCCGACGCGCGAGCGTCGGGCCGTTGTCAGCCAGGAGATCGAAGTGATGACGCAAATGAGAAATCGACGTGATTTTCTCCGTGCCGCCGGCAGCGCGACGGCCGGATTCTTGATTCTCAGAAACAGCCGTTCGGCGCGAGCTTATGCCGCGAACGAAAAACTGGCTGTGGCCGTAGTCGGCGTCGGGGGGATGGGGGCCGTGAATCTGAGCCTGATCGCGGGCGATAATGTCAAAATCCAACCGGGCTACCGGATTCAGCCGGCTTCGCAGGCCGAGCGTACGGGCGAGGACATCGTGGCCATGTGCGACGTGGACCACCGCACCACCGCGACCTCGGCGCCCAACCGCAGGAACCCGCCAGGCGACTCGTTGGCTCGCTTTCCCCGCGCCGAAAAGTTCCGTGATTATCGGCGGATGTTGGACCGGATGGGACGCCAGATCGATGCGGTGGTCGTCAGCACTCCCGATCATATCCACGCTCCGGCGAGTATCACGGCGATGCGGCACGGGAAGCACGTCTACTGCGAAAAGCCCGGTTCGAATTCCGTCTTCGAAGCGCGGATGTTAGCCGACGTGGCGGCCGAGCAGCAGGTGGCCACCCAATTCGGAACTCAGATGCATGCGACGGATAATTACCGGCGGATCCTGGAACTGATTCGCAGCGGGGCCATCGGCCAGGTCCAACGATGCGACATCTGGCTGCGCGGCGGCGGCGGCACCAGGGATCGGCCCACGGAAACACCGCCCGTGCCCGAGGGATTGGACTGGGATCTGTTCCTGGGTCCTGTGCCCTATCGACCCTACCACCCGACGTATGTTCGCGGCTGCGGTGGCAACTGGCAGCGTTGGTGGGACTTCGGCGGGGGGAACTTCGGCAATATGGGGTGCCACTTCTTTGATCTCGCTTTCTGGGCCTTGGATTTGCGATATCCGATTTCCGTCCGAGCGGAAGGCCCGCCGCCGCATCCGGAAGCGACACCGGGTCGACTTCACGTTCAGTACGAGTTTCCCGCTCGCGACCAGTGGCCGCCCACCACACTCACGTGGACACACGGCAGCCAAGCGCCGACCGTGTTTGCCGAGCATGATTTCCCCGATTGGGCCTGGGGCGTGTTCGTCGGTTCGGAGGGCATGTTGCTGGTCAGCTACTCGCAGTGGGAACTGCGGCCGGAAGAGAAGTTTGCGGACTTCGAGCCGCCGGCCCCCAACATCCCATCGTCGATCGGCCATCATGCCGAATGGATTCAAGCCTGTAAGACCGGCAGCAGCACGGGTTGCCACTTCGGGTTTTCCGGCCCCGTCTCCGAGGCCGTCATGCTGGGCAATGTGGCTTACCGAGTCGGTGCCGCGCTGGAATGGGATGCCGCAGCACTGCGAGTGACCAACGAGCCTCGAGCCAATGACCTGGTGCGCCGCGAATACCGCCCCGGTTGGGAATTCTAACGCCGTGCCGCTGATAGAAAACGGGAAAGGAGCAGATTGATGGAACCCAGGTATGCGATCGGATTGGACTATGGCACGAACAGCGTGCGGGCTGTCGTTGTGGATCTTGCGGACGGGACGGAGATCGCGAGTTCCGTGTACGACTATCCCAGCGGCGA
>SKKK01000149.1 GCA_007121535.1 Planctomycetaceae bacterium
GCTGGAACTTGCCCTTCGGTGCTTCCGTCGGCACCAGCCGCGAAGTCGAAATCAACTCCTTGCCCAATTACGTCTGGACCTTCGACACGGCCTTCCTCGGCCACCTGGTGCAAACCACGTCCACCGACGGCACCGTCGACTACCAGTACGACCCTCGCGGCCAATTGCTCGGTGCCGATTACGATTACCAGCCCGACGAATTCTACACCTACGACGCCAACGGCAACCGCACCAACCCCGGGTACATCACCGGCGACCACAACCGGCTGTTATCCGACGGCACGTACGATTACGAATACGACCCTGAAGGCAACCGCACTCGCCGCACCGACATCGCCACCGGCGAGGTCACCGAATACCACTGGGACCACCGCAACCGCTTGGTCCGCGTGACCACGAGAACAACTGACAACGGACCACTGACCACTGACACGCAGTACGCATACGACTATCTGAACCGCTGGATCGCCCGCAGCCACGATCCCGACGGCGACGGGCCGCTGGACTTCACGGACACCTTTTTCGTGTACGACGGCACGCCTCCGAGCGGATCGCTGTTGGACCGCGCGGCGGTGACGATGGAGAACATCGGCCAGATCGTGCTGCACTTCGAGACGGACGGCCAGGGCGATCCGCAGCTAGCCCACCGGTACCTCTGGGGCCCGGCCGTCGATCAGATCCTGGCCGACGAACAGGTCACCGACCCCACCGCGCCCGGCAACGTCGTCTGGCCGCTGACCGACCACTTGAACACCGTCCGCGACCTGGCCACTTACGACGCCGACACCGATACCACCACCATCGTCAACCACCTGATCTACGACGCCTACGGCCGCATCACCAGCCAGAGCGACCCCGACCAAATCACCCTGTTCGCCTTCACCGCCCGCCCCTTCGACCCAGCCACCAACCTGCAAAACAACCTGAACCGCTGGTACGACCTCGCCACCGGCCGCTGGCTCAGCGAAGACCCGATCGGGTTTGCAGGCGGCGATGACAATCTGTACCGATACGTCGGCAACACCCCCCTTGCAGCCATTGATCCGCTCGGGTTGGCTGGTAGCGGTAAGGCTTTACATCACAACCAAGGTGGTGGCGGTGGTCTCCCGATAGGCGGTGGTCTCCCGATAGGCGGAGGTGGCGGCCCGCCTCCAGGAAAGTTCTGGTTTGGAGGGCGACTACATTACTGGCCGTGGGCTAAACCCGGTCGGGGAAAACGGAATGTCGACTATGACTACGAACCTCTCTCCACCACGACGTATTGCTACCGGGATAGACTTTGGAATTCGTGGCGATACACTTGTGCTAGCGGATATTTCTCGTTCACTCGGTATCAGCCCAACATCGGGCTTTGAAAAGGGCCAATCCTACGTTGGGCGACAGAAAAAAGGGGCGGAAATAGTCACTAGCGACCGCGTTCGACCGTTTGGGGTTTGGCACTTTTGTACCGCAGAACGCTTGGATTCGAAAGAAGTCGAAGCCCATGCCGAGTACCTAATCGAGACTCTGACACCTGCGAAAGACACGATCAGCCGCCTGATTGCCGATCCTGCCTACTACTTGAAGATTACGATCTGGGTTTTGGGATACACATTTGATGTGTCGTCAAGATGTCTTGCAGAGCTTTTGCCGTTTGCGGAGGACTTTACAATAACTTGCTGGGAGGAAAAAGCACGACGGTGAGCCGAATTTGGTGCCACCCACTAAATGCGGCATTCACTGTTGGGCCATCCAGTGGCCTTGGCCGCATTCGGCGGGAAGTAGACCGTAACCTTTGACAATGTCTTTGCGAGGAATGACGTTGGACAACTTCCAGCCCTTGGGATTCAGGCTGCTCTGAGGGGCCGAAATCACAATAACTTCCAATGACGCGCACTGCGAGCCAAGCTTGCGAACGGAGATGCTGGAGGCGGAACCCTTCGGGCGGAGGTCTATCTGGATGAGAGTTACGTCAATGTGAATCATTCTTCCGAACGCACTTGGTATTTCGCAGAAGAAGGCCCTTGGGTACGAAAACCTTCGGGAAAAGGGCCCCGTTTGATCTTGGTTCACGCCATGACGGCCGCCGGGTGGGTGAGCGCTGCGAAGCTGGGGTCTTTCAAGCCAAGAAGCGGACAGGCGACTACCACGGCCAAATGAACTTCGACAACTTCCACAAATGGTTCGTGGAGTCTTTGCTGCCGCAGATTCCCGCCCGTTCCCTGATTGTGATGGACAACGCGCCTTGGGGAGTCGTCAAGAACCATTGTGCAACGCAATGCGACTTTTCGATGAAAGGGCTTCGAGAGCACTTGGACGAGGGCTTCGAGAAGGTCACGCCGGCGACCTGCCAAGCCGCCGTGGAAGACATGAGGCAAGAGGAAGATCGGCACTGGCGCGAGGACCTGGAGAATGAGGCGGACGAATAATGCAATCTTCCATTCGCAAGAATAAGGCATTCAACGCTGTTTTTGAAAACTGCGTCGGAACGATTCTGGCTGACTAGTCCCCCTTCGTATGGTCGAGAGACTAATCCAACAGTGGAGTCGTGTTTGTTTTCGCATTGCCTGTCCTGTTTGCTCCTCCTCCGCGCGTTGCTGGACCGGAAGGATGTCGATGTGGTCACCATCGGCACGCCCGATCACGGGCAGACCCATCGAAGAGCTGACGGCAGCGGATCGCGACCATTTTGCGGAACAGGTCATCCGCTTGTATCAAGGGCGACCGATCGACCCGCATGCCGTGACGACCGATGAGGCGAATACGGGCATCGATCAAGCTTCGCCGGATCTGATGGCCAATTTCTTCGCGGCCGTACACGACCGCCAACTGCCCATTTCTGACGTCTTCACGCACCACCGGACCGTCAGCTCCTGCCACCTGTGCAACATCGCAATGTTGTTGCGCAGGAAGCTGAAATGGAACCCGAGAACGGAAGATTTCGTGGACGACCTCCAAGCCAGTGCCTTGGTCAGCCGTCCGCAACGTGAACCGTATACCATCACAACCTAGCACCACGACCCTTGCCGCCGATTCCACCAAAAAAAAATACCTCGCCGGGTGCTTGACTTGTTAAGTCGGGCTAAAATGAAGCCTTCATTTTCAACACCATCACCACCCACACCGCAGGACCATCTGCCCCAGGAACCGACAACATGAAATGCCAACCTCTTTCATTCCGGGTTCGATCGCTCGTTTTTCTCTGCCTCATGGCAGGGAACGGAATCTTTTGGATGGATCGACCGGCGGACGCTCAATCACCGGCGCTAGCAGATCAATTTACCGCAGAAGTTTTGCGTTCTTGGTACGATCGGTTGGGGCGATTCGATCCGCAGCTTCCGGAGCCGGAACGCTTCGGGATCGAACGGCTGATCGCCTACGAAGAAAATGCGGGATTCACCTATGCATTCGGTTCACGCTCGGCGCCCCACGATGATTCGATTTCGTTGCGATTCCGCCGCGTCCTGTCGATCAAGCCGGATGTGTTGATCGTCGACGACCTTTGGGCCGAATCTGAAAAGCCCGAATCGATCGGTCGCGTCGGTTGGACTCCGACGCCCGTCCAGGTCCCAGCAACCGGCGACCAGCCGCTGATGGGGCTTGATCGACTACAGTGGTTGGATACGGCAGATTTACAGGCGCCCGCAACGGTTGTCGGGGACACCGAAGCATCGACTGAATCGGACCGTGCATCGTCGACGGCGGTGGCGGTCCGCACGGTCTGCGTTTTTCGAACAAGCGATGCGGACCAAGTCACGAAGCCCATCGATTTCCAGCCGTTGGACGATCGGAACGCCTGGCGGTTGACGTTGGGTGTCGGCCATCGCCATTGGGACATCCAGCTTCCTCGCAATTTCGGCGAACCCGGGTGGATCGCTGCGAAAGCATCCGAATCCGATCAGTCGATTCCGCGTCGCCCTCTGCCTGCCGGAATTCTGCCGCATGGTCAGGAGGGCGTCGACTTGATCGAGCGGTGGGATCGACCGTATCGCGGCGAGCAACGTCCGGGCTGGGACACCGGCATGGTCGCCGAAGACCTGGAACGGGCGGTCCGTGAAGGGTTGATCCGGCCCGGTCGCACCGTCGAATTGGGCTGTGGCTCCGGGACCAACGCGATCTTTCTGGCCAGCCAGGGATTCGAGGTCACGGCGATCGACGTGGCGCCGACCGCGCTGGCCATCGCCGAGGCCAAGGCGAACGAGGCGGGGGTGCAGGTGCGTTGGGTGCTGGCCGATGTCTTGAATCTGCCCGATCTGGGAACCTTCGATTTGATCTTCGACCGCGGCTGCTACCACAACGTCCGCTATGTGGATGCCGAAGGGTTTGTGGATGCCATGTGCCAACTGACTCGACCGGGCTCACGTGCCTTGATCGTGTCCTTGAATCGAGATGGACCGCCGGGAATTCGCGAAGCCACCATGCGCCAGGACTTGTCGGAATCATTCGACTTCGTCGAACTCCGGGAATCCGAGATCCGAAGCGGCGCCGACGGCAGCGACCGGCGAGCATCCTGGTTCTTGTTGCTGCAGCGCAAGTGAATCATTGTCCGATGTGGTAGCAGGCCGATGCGGCGGCAGCAGCGTTTGCCGTGCTCGCAGCATCACGGTTGGGCTGTTGAAGTATCGCGACACGTCGTGCGTCTTGCCCACCAGACACCGAACGTTCTGCTGCTGCACTCGCTGGGGGTCCAAGCGGCCAAGACCCGCGATGCCTCGGTAGCCCAGCGCTTGGGGACGCCGGCGATCGATCCGCGGGTACAGTTTGAGCGCCGGATCGCGAGAATTGAATTGAACCAACAATTCTTCCGCGATGACCGGGGCTTGGTGATGACATCCATACGGCAGCCACCAGTCGTTGTCCATGGCGGCGGCCATCATGACGGCGCGCAACCACAAATGCGGTGGCTCCGCGACAGATGTCAACTTACGACCGCTTAACGAGCCGCCGCCGATCAGGTGCAGTGCGCCCGAGATGATCCGGGCTCCGAAACTGAACCCCAGCAACCCTACATCTGAATCATCGGGCATCTGGCTCAAGACCGAGGCCAGATAATACGACTCGCTGTCCGTCCGAGCCGCCTTGGTCAAGATGTCACGGCGGGGGCCGCAGACCTGGTCGCTGGGCCAGGACCAAATGACAAAACGCACGGTCGCCGCCGGATCACCGTGCCGCACGACCGCCCGATAGGCCTCGTGCCCCCGCGAAAAGGCCCGGCTTCGATCGACTCGGTTCCCGTGAACGAAAAAGGTGGTCGTGTCGCGCCGGTCGGCGATGAATTCGGAGAAATCTCGACTTTCCCAACCGGCGGCTTCGTAGCGCAGGATCTGAAAACGCTGGTTGTAGCAGCGGTCGGAATATGGGGAACCCAGATGCCGTGTACCGATCAGCCAGAGGGAATCTTGAGCGCGAACGCCGGGTCCAGCGAGGGAATCGGGGCCTGCATCTGCGGAATCGATCGATGTTGCCGCCCATCCCGATCGTACGGAGGTAGACGACAAAATCATCATCAGCAATACAAAGCGAAACAGTGCATGGATCATCGTGGCGTTCTTCCGAGCTGGATGCGAGAATTTGCCGACTGGCAAAGCAGACGCGAGCTTTCGCTTGAGCCTTTTCTGCGAAAGTCTAGCTTTTTCGCGAATGCATGTTGCCGAAAAAAGACATTACGAAGAAATTTTGCAACGTTTCGATTTGCACTGCTGGGAGCGCAACGTAGAGTTGTCGGGCCAGGACAAGGCCACAGACGAATCGAGAACACCAACTTACAAAGAGGACGAAGATGAAACGAGCATTTTGGTTCATGGCATTGGGATTGGCCACCATCGCGACCACAGGTTGCAACCGAGGCTGGCCCCGCCTGTTCTGCTTGCCAAGCAGCCGGTTCGAGGTCATCGAACAATGCGAACCCTGCACTTCGTACTACGGCGGCGAGGTGACGGGCGGGGAATGGAGCAGCGGTGGAACGGTGGTCGAAGTGCTTCCGGGACCGGCCAGCAGCTAAGTGCGGTCGGGCAAACCCGCAACGCTAACTTGACGGGGAAGAACAGAAATGAAACGTCCACGGATCGCAATGTTGATCGGTCTTCTGATGGTGGCAAGCACCGCCCGGGCCCAGTTCGATGTGCCCGGGCAACCGGCGGATATCCAACTGGACCAGGCACTCACCCAGCGTTGGCAGGTGGGCGTCATCATCCAGGCAACCGGTGGCCCGTCCCTCGACTTGTTCGGCACCCTGCCGATTCCGACGGACTGGCCCGAACAGACCGTGCGAGTCGTCGAGGAAGACATCTCGCCACTGGTCAGTGCCACAACCTATCGGGATCTGCCGGGGGTCCGGCAGATGCTGTTCCGCATTCCCCGACTGCCCGCCGGCGAATCGGCTCAGGCGCTGATCACCCTGGAGATTACCAAGCATTCCGTGCTGCCGCCCGATGCCCCCGAAACGTTGGTGATCCCGCGAAACGTCCCCCGCGAGGTGCGAAGCTACTTGGCAGACAGCCCGCAAATCGAGATCCGGGATCGAGGCATTCGAGCCAAGGTTGCTGAAATCGTCCAAGATCGAGCCAACGCGTGGGAAGAAGTCGAGGCGATCTACGATTGGGTCCGGGACCAGATCGCCTATCGTGACGGGCGCGAGAAGGGCGCCGCCGCCACCTTGCGCGACGGGTTCGGCAACAAGCACGACGTGACTTCGCTGTTCATCGCACTGTGCCGCGTGCATCGAGTGCCCGCTCGAACCGTCTGGGTGCCCGATCACGTGTACGCGGAATTCTACCTGATGGATGATCAGGGCGAAGGGCGCTGGTACCCCTGCCAGGTGGCCGGACCAAGGGACTTCGGCAGCTTGACCGACAATCGAGCGATCCTGCAGAAGGGCGAAGCCATCACGGTGCCCGAGGAACGTGGTCGGCAACGATTCGTCGCTGAATTCCTGCGAGGCAAAGGACCCGGCGAACCCCGCGTCGAATTCGTACGCAAACTGCAAGCCGCCCCCTAGTGCGTTGTCTACGCGGACTGTGAGCGGCACGGCGCTAGCCGCCGGTTCTGGACGCACGTTGGACATTGGAACCAAGCTGGGCGTCGGTCGCGTGAGGCGGGAAACGATCATCGATGGCCAGACCCGAGTGCGGACTCCGGTGGGCGACGAAGCTCAATCGCCCGGCGGTCTGCTGGCGTAGCCCTCGAACATGGGCACGTATCGCGACAGCGCGTTCAGTCTGTTGCCCGAGCTGGATTTGAGGACCCGTCTGATGGTAAGCGACCGGTTGAGTTTCGACGTTGGTTACCAGTTGCTATTCTTGACCCGGGTCCACCGTACCGGCCACTGGATCGACCGTCGCATCGATGCAGGCCAGTTGCCGGTGCAGTTGCCCGTGAACGATCCTACGTCTGACAGCCTGACCCATCCGGTTGCCAATCTCTCCAGTTCGACGCTTCGCGCGCAAGGCTTGACGTTCGTCTATTGATCGCGGTGGCCGATTCGGTCGGCCACGGCGAGGCTGTCGAAGATTGGTGAAAAACCGGGACACGCACCATCGCGACCACCAATCTTCCAGTGTTTTCGTGGTTCTCATTCGGAACCAGTCCGATTTTTTTCACAACCTTGGCGTGAAGCTTTTGCGTGCAATGGTTCCAATCGGTCAGCCACTGCCGATGGCCGATGCACAATCGCGTTCCGCGAGGCTTCCCGTTCGGCGAGGCTCCCGGTTCGGCGAGGGTCTCCGACCCCGCCGAAACCCCCGACCGAAGGTCTCCCGAGATAAGGCACACCGTCAATCGCCAGGCTGTCTTGGTTAGCGACCGACCGCATCGCTGAAGTTAGATGATTCCCAGCGGGTTCCCTCAAGA
Source organism: Planctomycetaceae bacterium (assembly GCA_007121535.1). Lineage (GTDB taxonomy): Bacteria > Planctomycetota > Planctomycetia > Pirellulales > Pirellulaceae > SKKK01. The sequence continues at coordinate 7,828 of SKKK01000149.1, forward strand.
ACCGCCCCCAGCTTTTGGATCGCCCCGACGAATTCTCACCCACGCAATCTTCCCCAAGAATTCCCTTGCCCGAAATTCCCTTGCCCTTCACATCCCCCGGCCGCGATCGGCTGCCCGCACGCGTTCGGTTTTTTTCCGATTACGGAAGTTTTCGCGATTTCGCAAGAAATACCGGCCGGATTGTTGCTATTATTTCCATCCCTAGCTACACTTGTCCCTTATCCCCGCCCCCAGCGATGGAGGGATGCACATCTTTAAGATTTGCCGCTTTTGTCGTGCCGGATTTACCGCTGCATTGAGGTACTGCTATGAGTCGTCGCTCGTCCAACGAACGTTCCCGGAGATCTCGTTCTTGTCATAGCCTATTTACTCCCAAGTCACCCAATCCGCCCTGGGTTCGAGGCCGGTTGATCTTCGAGCAACTCGAACACCGCGTCCCGCCCGGCTCGCTGCTGGGCAGCCCCCTGGCCGACGCGGCTGTGTGCTGGGCGGGGCCAGCCTAGCAGCCATGCAGCCGTCCGGCGACAACCGGATCGATGGTAGCTCGTCCGTGTCGCAGCCCTCCTCCGTGGCGCAAGATGCCCATCAGCCGTGGCTCTACTCGCCGTTGGCCCCCGCACCCGAAGCAACCCGCACCGCCGAGCACGATTCGTCGTCCGACGCCCGCATGGAAGACACGCCGCCGGTCGCCGTGTCCCGCGAGCTGATGTCCTCGGTCCAAGTGGGACTCGGGCTGCACTTGGGACACGAGCTGACGCCGCTAACCGACGACGCCGACGAGGACGAACTCCACATCCGAGGCCGGACGACGCTGGAATCCATGTTCGCCGACGATTCGAACCGCCGGAACAGCGATCCGTCACGGGGCCTGGAAGGCATCTCCATCGGCGAAGGCTCCGAGTCTGCTGGCGGCGGAGGCGGCGGCGCTCTTGGCGCGGGCGGCTCGTTCGGCGGCTCGGGTTCGGGGGCCGAAACGCCCGTCTGGCCGTCGTCGGCCGACAGTTCCGTCCCGTCTGGCGAATCCAGCAGCGTCCAAGCGTCGCTGGTCGATGCCGAACCCGAATCGGCTGACGCTTTCGCCACTGCCGAAGCATCCGCGTCCGCCACCGCATCCGCACCAGCGAGCCGCGCTGCTTCGAGCGTGCATTTGAGTTTCCAGGACGGGTTGGACGGCTGGACCGTCAGCCAATCGGGCGGCTCGCAAGACGGCCAAGGCAGTGTCACCATCGGCACTGCGATCGGCGGCAGCGCCGTGTTGCACGAAGGCGATTCGTTCCAGGTCACGCTCCAGCGCGAGATCGTCATTCCGGACGATCCCGTGGCGATCGAGTTCGTCTACATCGCCTCGTTCGACACCACCGATCAGGATTCCATCAAGGACGCCTTCAAAGTCGCGCTGACCGACTCCGACGGCTACTCGCTGGTCGACACGTTCACCACCCAGCGCGACGCCTATTTCAACCTGACCGAAGGCCTGCCCGCCGCACTGGGCGCCAGCGTCACCCACGAGGCGGTCAGCCAAGGCCACCAAGTCACCCTGGACATCTCGAAGGTCCCGCCCGGCACCGAAGCCACGCTGATCTTCCGCCTGGTCAACAACGACACCGACACCGAAACCACCGTCACCATCCTGTCGGTGGGCGGAATTTCGCAGGCCAACAGCTCGATCAGCGGCTACGTCTATTTGGACGTCAACAACAACGGGATCAAGGAACCGTGGGAGCAGGGTTTGCCCAACGTACCGATCACGCTGGGCGGGACCGTTACGCAGACCGTAGTCACCGCCGCCGACAAATCGTACCGCTTCGACGAACTGCCGCCGGGCACCTACGAGATCGTGCAGACTCAGCCGCTGGCCTTCAACGACGGCCGGGACACGCAAGGCACGCCTTTGTTGGGATCGGTCGAGAACAACCTCTTCTACGACATCCAGCTCGAGGCAGACGTCCATGCCGTCAACTACAACTTCGGCGAACTCGGCCTGCGCGCCCCGTTCATCGGCAAGCACCTGTTGTTGGCCTCCACGCCGCCCGCCGGTCAGTTGTTGGCGGAGATGATGGTTCCCGAGGGCGATTGGTACGTGTTCCCAGCCGCCGAGTCCGGCACGGCCACGGTCAGCGTCCCGGCGAATGTCTCCGAGCCCGTGATCCAGATCTACACCGCCGACATGAAGCCGGTAGCGATGAGCGAGGGCGAACAACGATTGACCGCGCCCGTCCAGCAAGGCCAGCAATACGTATTGCACGTCAGTGGCCAGGGTGGCGAGGCCGAATTCGTGCCCACGTTGCAGTACAACTGGACGCTCCCGCCCGACACATCGCCGCTGGTCGGTCGCACCAACCCACTGAACCCCTTGGACGTCAACGGTGACGGATTGGTCACGCCGCAAGACGTCCTGATGGTCATCAACCATCTGAACGCAAGCCGGCCACCCGCTGCCTCGTCGGCAGAAGGCGAAGCGGCCAGCGTCCACAGTCCGCGCGCAGCAGCTCACTTGGTGGGCACGGCCCTTGATGCCCGGAGTCAGGTGGTATTGCACGCGGCGGAAGGCGAAGGCAGTTCCAGCGCTTTACCACTCGGCTCTTCTTCCACCGCCTCGCCTTCGCCGTCGGTGCTGACGCCCGGCGCGTACACGCAACATTTGGCGGGCCAATCGTTGCTTCTTACCGGCACGGCCAATATCGAGAGGACGACGGAATCCGGCGGTACGCTCGTCCCCAACCGCATCGCTGCCGTGCTGGTCAATGGCGTCGGGGTGGAAGTCCTGGATGCCGCGGGTAACTTCTTTACCCAAGTGGACGTTCTGCCGGGCGAGAATGTGTTCCATGTGACGGCGATCGATGCGTACGGGCAAACCGCCGAGACGATGGTGACGGTGTTTGGCAGCGACGATCCTGGCGGGCATGTGGATCTGTTGTTCGATGTGTCGCCCAGTTTCGAGCCCTTGTATGCGCGGACGTCGTTCGACGAGCGGGTGAATTTGCTGTTCGCCGAGCTGGCGATCCGCAACGTGGGCCAGTACCCGGCGGACAACCCGTTCTATGTCGGGGTGCGCAACATCAGCGATCCGACCGTCACGGTCCGCGAGACGGTCGGGACGACTCGCGACGGCACGCCCTATTACAACTTCTCGCAGGTGCTGCCGGGCGATTCGCTGGCGCCTGAGGGCGTGACGGGCTTTGTCAGCGCCGTGTTTCACAACTCGGATCGTGTCCAGTTCAGCTACGACTTGGTCTTCCTGGCCAAGCTGAACGAGCCGCCCGTATTTACCACCGTGCCGATCGTCGAGACCCACGCAGGCTGGACCTACCGCTACGACGCCCAAGCCACCGACCCCGACGGCGACCCGCTGATCTACTCGCTGCTGTCCGGCCCGCAGTTCATGACCGTCAATGAGGCCACCGGCCAAGTCAACTGGCTGCCCGCCGAATCCGACCTGGGCGTCCACCCGGTAATCCTCCACGTCCACGACGGCCGCGGCGGCAGCGCCGAACAACGGTATCTATTGTCGGTCACCGAGACACCCCCAAATCGCCCGCCGTATTTCGTCAGCGTGTCGGTGACCGAGGCGACGGTGTCGACGGACGGCGAGGCTACCTACCATTACGATGCCGTGGCCATCGACCCCGACCTTGATCCGCTTACGTATTCGTTGGTCGAACATCCGCAGCGGATGACAATCGATGCGACAACCGGCGTCATTCGCTGGGCGCCGACACTGGACCAGCTTCGGGACCACGACCTTATCGTCCAAGCCAGCGACGGGCGCGGTGGTGTTGCTCAACAAGAGTTCATCATTCGAGTGACCCCGGATTCCCTGAACCGGCCTCCGTTCTTCGTGTCCGTGCCACCCACCACCGTCGCAATCCGGGACGACCAGCCCGCCGCCCCGTTTCGCTACGAGGCTATTGCGATCGATCCGGATGAGGATCCGGTCACGTATGCTTTGGTGGACGGGCCTGACGGGATGACGATGGATTCGACAACAGGCTTGCTGTCATGGGACGCGCCACCGGAGCTATTGCAACGCCATGGCCTACAGCTTTTCGACGGGGATTTTCTGGCCAGCGACTGGGAACAAACGGCCTACTACATCGGCCGAACGGGCTCGACATCCGTCCGAAGCCACACAAGCGGCGGCAATCCGGATGCATACCAAAGGATTACGACCGGTGTGGCGGCTGCGTCGACCACGCGAGGAAACCAAACATACAGCATCCACCGCTATACGCCCGTCACCGTTTACCCTGCCGAGTTTGGGACAATCCTGTCCATTAGCTATTCCGAAGACATCCGCTTCTTTTCCGGCCGGCCGCAAAGGCTGGGAATCGCCCTTTTTTCAAGATGGGCAGATTTACCTTGGCCCTTCACAAGTGACGAGCTACGGTACGGCGTGGACATCCCGCGGATTCGATAATCTGATCGCGCGGGATTTTCGCAGGTTCGATGCCGGTTCAGTTGGCTCGGGAGCTTTGCACCCCGATTTGTCATCAACAGCCCAGCCGATTCAGTTTGGGTTCTACCGCAGTATCAGCAATGCGATCGGGAGTTCAGGCTTCTCAGGAAGCACGGGAATCGATAATTGGCGTGTGACCGTTACACCGGAAGTCAGCGTTCCCGTCGCGATCGAAGCGGACGACAGCCGTGGAGGTCGAGCCGTCCAGGCATTCACTCTCACGGCTTCGAACGCCGCTCGGATACAGGGTGCTGTTTTCCACGATAATAATCGCGACACCGTATGGCAGGAGCCCCCAAGTCTACTGGCAATTACGTCGACACGCTTTCGCGTCCTCCAATTCGATACAGAGACGGGAACCTTTCGCTATCCATTCTTCCCCGAAGCGCGAGCAACGGAGCTTACCGCTTTCACATACGCGCCTGACGGAACACTCTACGCTACACATGCTGACAGCGCCCGACTCCTGCGCATTCCGGCAGATTCGAAGGAGATCCAGGTAATCGCTGAGGCCGGTCAACTGAGACACCCTTCGGGGATTGCCGTTGGGGAGGATGGAATCATCTACGTTGGTGACGAAGTCTCGAACCAAGTCATTCGATTCGATCCGAACACGGGAGAATCGTTGGGAGTGTTCGCTTCGCACTCGGCGATACGACTCCCGCGCGACCTCCACTTCGGCCCGGATGGTGATCTGTACGTGTTGGGTGCCCACTCTCGCACAATCCATCGTTTCGACGGACAGACCGGTGCCTTCAAGTCAAGATTTTCCGTCAGGCCCTCAGGTCTCGGCAACTACATGACGTTTGGCCCGGATGGTTTGATCTACGTTACGGGAGTCGCTGAGAATCGGGTGCGACGTTACGAGCCTTCAACGGGACAGCTCGTCGACACCTTTATTCCCGCCGGTTATGGCGGGCTTGATTCGCCCGTTGATCTTGAATTTGGCTCGGACGGCAACCTTTACATTGCGAACTCGGCCAGCAATCAAGTTTTCATCTACGACGGTACGACCGGAACCCATCTGGGTGCATTGGAAACTCCCGAACTGTCGAACCCTCGCCGGCTTGCGTTTTCCCCAGTCCTGGTCGAGCAACCAGAACCCGGCCTGGAAGGCTGGACGGTCTTCATCGATGCCAACCGCAACGGCCGGCTGGATGACAGCGAACAAAGCACCGTGACGGACGCCAGCGGGCGGTTTGTGTTCGACAACGTCCTTCCCGGCAAAAACTGGATTGTTCTGCAAGGTCAACCGGGTTGGCAACGTACTGCCCCGGCTCTTGGAACGCCGCGTGTCGTGGTTGAGCCCGCAGAGGACCGGTATCGCGTCGACTTTGGCGTAGCCGAAGGACTCGATCCGTCTCAGCCGAATACCCCACCGGAAATCTCGCCTGCCGACACGCTTAATGCCTTTGTTAATGAATTGTTCTTGTTCCGGCCACTGGTTGACGACGTCGATGGCGATCCGCTGGTCTTCTCCCTGCCCGTCGCGCCCAGCGGCATGACCGTGCATCCGACGTTGGGAACCGTCGTGTGGCAGCCGACAAACGCGCAACTGGGATCGCACCAGTTCGTCGTCAAGGTCGAAGATGGCCGGGGTGGTTTAGCCATCGAGTCGTTTACTGTCGAAGTTCACACTCCCAACACCGCGCCCGTCATCACATCGAGGCCACCCTCCTTGGCGGTCGTCGATATGCCGTTTCATTACGCGGTGTACGCTCAAGATGCCGAACAAGATCCGATCCAGTTCGGTCTGGAAAACGAACCTGATGGAATGGCCATCGACACACAAACGGGCCTGCTGACCTGGACGCCGACGGCGGACCAGCTTGGCAGCCATGCGTTCTCGATCGTCGCTTCGGACGGACGCGGCGGGCGGGCGGTACAGGCGGTTTCGATCGAGGTCGTGGCGACGGCGCCGAACGATCCGCCGGTGATCAACTCTCAGCCTCGGCTGCGGGCTCGCGTCGGGCAGGTGTACGGGTACCTGATCGAAGCTCACGATCCCAACGGCGATCCGCTTTCCTACCACCTGGACGTCCGTCCGCCCGGCATGACGGTCGATGCGACGGGCGTGGTCCAGTGGCAACCGGCCTCGGAGCTGCTCGGTACGACGCAGCCGGTCTCGATCCGCGTCGAAGACGGACGCGGCGGGGTGGCGACGCAGCAGTTCGATCTGCAAGTCGTCTCGCAGGATTCCAACCAAGCGCCGATCATCACCTCGACGCCGCCGCTGACCGGGATCGTCGGGCGCACGTACCAGTACCAGTCGGCCGCGCGCGACCCGGAAGGCGATCCGGTGTTGTGGAGCCTGGACACCGCGCCGGCCGGCATGTCGATCGACCCGCTGCGCGGCACCATCCGCTGGACGCCCGCCGCCGAACAGACGGGCTCGCACCGGGTCGTGGTCCGAGTCCAGGACATCTTTCTTGCCGGCAGCACGCAAGCGTTCGACTTGACCGTCCGCGCGGTCAACCTGCCGCCCTCGATCCGCTCGACCCCGCCGGTGCTCGCCAACCCGGACGAGCTGTACGCCTACGCCGTACGGGCCGTCGATCCGGACGGCGATCCGCTGATGTTCCGATTGGCCGTCAAGCCCGACCGGATGACGATCGACGAGGCGTACAACGTCAACGGCCGGGGCTGGGTCGAGCCGCTGTTGTTCAGCGTCGAGGGCAACGCCAAGCTGGGCAACTTCGCCTTTACCGTCACCGACTTCGCCGTCTTGCTGGCCGGGATCCCGATCACGATCAGCCGCACCTACGATACCCTGCAAGCCAACCGCGAAGGCGATTTCGGCTTCGGCTGGTCGATGAGCATCGCTCAGCCCAACATCTCCGAAACCGTCGCGCCCGGTTCCGGACAGGGAATGTTCTCCAGAGCTCAACCCTTTGTTTCCGAAAAGACCCGGGTATTCCTGACCAATCCTGATGGCAAGCGGGTCGGCTTCACTTTTTACGAGGAGTTGATCCAAGCGGGCATGTTTGGCGCAACCTACGCACCTCGATTCCGTCCTGACCCCGGCGTCTACGACAAACTGGAGGCTCCCGGCACGATCACCCGCGGGATGTTCGGCTGGTTCGACTACAATCCGGACGAGTACACCCTGACGACAAAAGACGGGCTGAAGTACCACTACCTGCAACATGCCGGACTGCAGACGATCACCGATACCCACGGCAACGTGGTCACCTTCACCTCGAACGCCATCACGCACTCCAATGGCGAACAAGTCCAATTGATCCGCGACGCGCGCGGCCGGATCACGCAGATCGTCGACACGACTGGCGAGACGCTGCGCTACCAGTACGACGCGGCCCGTAACCTGCTCGGGTTCACCAACCAGATCGACGACACGACCCGCTACGTCTACCACGACACCCAACCTCACTTCCTGGACAAGATCTACAATCCGCCGAACGTGCTAATCTTCAAAGCCACGTTCGACGACAACGGCCGCTTGACCGGCGCCGCCGACGCGCTGGGCAACATGGTCCAACAACAATTCGACCCCGGCGCCTTCAGCGGCACCATCACCGACGCACGAGGCAACGTCACGACCATCTGGTACGACCAGCGCGGGAACGTCACCGAGGAACAGTCCGCTCCGGTCCTGAACGCGATCACCGGCAATGAGGTCACGTACACGAAGACCTATGAGTACACCGATCCGCGGCACCCGGACAAGGAGACGAAGATCGTCGAGTACGACGGGACAATCGTCGAGCACCAATACGACGCAGCGGGCAACACGATCAAGACCACTTGGACCAGCAAGGACGGCACGCGAGCGGTCAGCACCGGATTCGCCTACGACGCGAAGAACAACCTGATCAAGCTGATCATGCCCGGCAACGTGCTGATCATGCCCGGCAACGTTACGTCCACCCTCGGCTACACCGGTAACAACGTCACCTCGGTTACCTCGGCCTTGGGCGACGTGGCGCGAGCCACCTACGACAGTCAAGGCCGCCGGACCAGCTTCACCGATTTCAACAGGCACACTACCACCTACGTCCACGCCGCCGGCTGCTCGTCGTGCAGTGTGCCCGCCTTGGTCACGCATCCGGAAGGTTCCTACGAGGTGCGTCTGTCGAACCGGCTGGGATTGGTTACCCGAGAGGAGTACTACGAGGCCGACGACACGCTGGTCTACGTGACGACCACCGAGTACGACAACCTGGGCCGCAAGAAAGAGGAGACGGTCGGGACGGGCGCGGACAAGGTAGTCACGACGTACGTCTACCACGGCAGCACCGAGAATGTCACTCGCCGGACGGTCGTCCATCCGAGCGACCAGTCGCAAGACCGCGTGACGCACTACTTCTACGACGCGGCGGGGAACCTGATCCGCCAAGTCGATCCGGACCTGGACCCCAGCGACCCGCAAGCCGGGATCTTCTTCAAGTACGACGCCAGCGGCAATCAAGTCTGGCTGATGCGCGGGTCTTGGGGTCAGGTCTTGACATTTAACTTTTGCTGGCGCTGAAAGGGCCCTGTGGCGGGGTTCCGATGGAATCCATCTCACAACGGGCGCTGTGCGACGCAACGTGTCCGAACCGTTTCCCACCGCCCGCCGCCGTCCGCCGTGCCAGCCAGGGCAATCGCGACCGGCGCCTTTCAAGGCAAGCGAATCGCGGGCAAAGGAATGAGCAGGCAGGGTTTGGGGGCAAGGGAATTGGGGGCAAGGGAATAGGCAGGCAGGTTTCGGGGGGCAAGCGAATTGCGGGCAGGGGAATGTACGGCACGAGAATCCAGGCCGGGATGCCGGAATCCATGCGTGTCCGTCTACTGCTGTCCCACAGAAATCGTCTACCACCCCATTCGCTTGCCCAAAATTCCCTTGCCTTATTCCCCCGTGCGCCCGAACACGTTGCCCAACTTTTCGTTTCGCTACAACCAAGCATCAATCGGTGTCTTGGTCTTCTCCGGTTTCAGGGAACCTGCCAGTCTTCGATTTTCAGGGCTGGAACTCGGCTGAACTCTGCCGTAGTGTGTGTCACCAAGACGAGTCCGCTTGCCAGGGCAATCGCGGCGATCATCAGATCATTGGGGCCGATGAGGGTTCCTGATGCTTCCAACGCCGCGCGGAGCGTGCCGTAAGCAGCAGCGGCTTGGTCGTCGAAAGACAGCGAGGGGAACCCGGCAAAGAAGCGTTGCAATTGGGCCTGATTCCGCTCCGGTTGCTGGCTCCGCGCAGCGCCATACAACAGTTCTGCTTTGACCACCGAACACAGCGCGACATCGCCAAAGCTGGTCGCATTCAAGCGGGCTTCGAGTTGCTGGCGGTCTGCTCCTCACAGGTACCTGACGCAGATGTTGGTGTCGAGCAGATAGATCATGGAAATAGTTCTTTCCGGTTCTCGAAGTCTCCTTGGGCATGGCGTTGAAACGTCGGATCGTCGATGCACCCAGCCATTTCATGAACGAACTGCCGCCACTGGTCGGGAGACATCGTCTTGACGGCTTCGCCCAACGGTTCAATTGTCACACGGACCTCCCGGTCTGCGTCGTACTTGCTGAACGGCACGCACACGTGCAAGACCCCGTTCGAGTCAACTTTCGATCTCAATTGAATCGTCGTCATGACCAAGCTCCACGAGCACCTAAACCAACAGCGGCCGAAAAAACTGAATAATCCGATTCGTGCGCCAAACGAACGAGAAAAACCGCACCGGATGACGCCACCGTCTGATTAATTATACCATGATCATGTTCACGGAGGCACCCCGTTCGAATCCGGAACCGTCGCCTACGGAGTTCGGAGCAAGACGGGCAGGGGGAATGGCAAGCGATGCTTCTCGGAGGCCAGCGAATTTGGGGCAAGGGAATGAGCAGGGCAGGGTTTGGGGGGCAAGCGAATTTCGGGCAAGGGAATGTACGGCACGAGGCTCCAGGCCGGAATGCCGGAATCGATGCCTGTCCGTCTGCCGCTCCCCCACAGAAATCGTCTACCACCAAATTCGCTTGCCCGAAATTCCCTTGCCCCATTCCTCCCGACCAACTCATCGGGTAAGCGTTGTGAATTGGATGTTGGCGTGATCCAGGTTCACCCATTGCAGGGCGGTCAGCGGGGTGAGTGCCAGCAGCTTGCGTAGATTGATCTCCCGCCAGCGCGTCGCATCCACCGTAAACTGCCGCCGGACCTCGGGTGTCAGCCGGGTGGCGACCAGCTTTCCGTCAACGCTGTCCGGACCAAAGTTTAGCAGCTTGCCGCACCGCAAGCCGAACCACCTCGATACACACGGGAAGGAAGATCGGCAGGCTAACGGTGAACGCGAGCGGCGGGAAGAGGGGCAAGCGAATTGCGGGCAAAGGAATGAATGGCGTGATTCATGTGTGGTTGTCTTCTGCCCCGCTCGCGCGCTCTCTTGGCCACGAACCGACTGGAGAGCGTCACCGTGCCGTCCAACTCGCGCCCCGCAATCCCCCGCACCGACCCCATCCCCAAAGCGACAAGTTCCTTTGCCCGAAATTCGCTTAACCCCTTGCCCTGACATCAATCCCCCTGAATAAGCCATGCCGCGCCAATGCATAATCCTGGAGGGATGCGTAACCTGGAAAGGGTGGGTAGTCATTTTTGGAATTGCTGATTGTAACGTTCGTATGGCCCAGGAATGGCCGTTGATGCGGGCTTTTCCTTGCAATCAGTACACGCGGCATAGGCCGTTTGACCGATACAACCCCTGCCGTTCATACAAACCGGTCCCCTTCTTCGTCAGGATTTGGCCGATGTTTCACCGCGATTGCCTGAGAATGACCATGGGCTTGAGCTTGATGCTCTGCTTTTCCACCTTGGCTTCCCATGGCAACGCCGACCAAGTCTGCTGTGTCAGCGACATGCTGCCTCAAGCGGCGGTTCACGCCTCCGCGAGGTCCGCTCCGGTGCGTCTGCGAAACGGTCCACCGAGGCCTGAAACTCCAGCAGCAGGTACACGTACAACCATTGCCCCCGCCAGCGGACCCGCCAGACGATATCATCCTCCCGAGCGCGAAGGTCGTCGCTGACGTAGCTGCCGTTGACCCGTTCCAACGTGTCCAACTGGACTTCGTCTACCCATGGTTCCCGGACGAAGCCTGTCAGCAGATCGGCGACCATCTCGCGCTGAGCAAATAACCGCTTGTAGCCCAGATCCTGTTCTGCCATCCCCCGATTATAGCCGACCGAACCACGGCATCCAA
>SKKK01000594.1 GCA_007121535.1 Planctomycetaceae bacterium
ACTCGTGTCGACCTTGCCGAAACTCGTTTTTCTTTCTACCATGTAAAGCTAGTGGTCATAGCGCGAGTTTAACGCATGGCAGAGCTTTTTCTCCAATTGTCCGAGAGGTTTTAGATGTCTGTTCGAAATGCCATCTCACGACTGCGACACCCGATTTGTTTAGTCGCTTTAGCTATTTCGGCTGCACTGATAGCGGGATATTGGTCGCTGGTCCCAGCAGACTTGGTGGCGCCCCGACCCAATGATCGTTTCGTCACCAATGCGGTCACATCGCTGATCCGGGATCGACACATCTCGAAGGAATCGTTGGAGGAAGTGGTCTCCGAGCGAGGTTTGAAGTCCTTCCTCCGAGCGTTGGACCCGATGAAGATGTACTTTCTGCAGTCGGACATTGATGAATTCATGGCCCAAAAGGACCATGTGAACAAGATGCTGGAGGATAAGGATATCAGCTTTGCGTACACGGTGTTCCGCCGGTTTTTGCAGCGGGTGGACGAACGGGTCAAGCAGATCGACGAGTTGATCGAGAAAGATTTCGATTTCACGGTTGACGAGTACATGATCACCGACGCGGACAAGTTGCGTCATCCAAGGAATTTGGAAGAAGCTCGGGAGCGTTGGCGTCTGAGAATCAAGTACGACATGCTGGTGTTGAAGGGCAGCGATGAAACGGAAGAACGTGAGTTGCGAGACCGGCTGCACCGACGATACCAAAGTTTTGCCCGGCGGATGCATCAGACGGATGCGGATGAACTGCTGGAGATGTTCTTGACAGCGGTGTTCAGCAGCTTGGATCCGCACACGGCCTATATGTCGCCCAGTACCTTGGACAATTTCCGCATTCAAATGCGGCTAAACCTGGAAGGAATCGGCGCCGCGTTGCAGATGGAAGACGGCTACACCAAGGTATCGAAAGTCATCCCCGGTGGCGCAGCGGATCGTCACGGAATGTTGCAAGCCGAGGACCGTATCATCGGCGTCGGCGAGGGGGCGGACGGCCAGATCGTCGATATCGTCGACATGAGGTTGAACGACGTGGTTCAGAAGATTCGCGGCCAGGCCGGAACCGAGGTCCGCTTGAAGGTGATCCCCGCGGGTTCGAAGGAACCACAGACCTATACAATCACGCGCGCACTGGTCGAACTGAAGGACAGCGAAGCCCGCAGCAAAGTGTTCGTCGAACCGGCTCCGGGCGCCGACCCGGACGATCCTGCGGCGGAGTCCTTCAAAATCGGCGTGATTTCGTTGCCCAGCTTCTACATGGACATGGAAGCGGCTCGGCGAAGAGAAACGTTCAAGAGCACGACGCGAGATGTCCGCAAGATTTTGGAAGATTTTGTGCAAGAGGACGTCGACGCAGTGGTCTTGGATTTGCGTCGCAACGGCGGAGGTAGCTTGACCGAAGCGATCAATCTGACCGGCTTGTTCATCGATCGCGGTCCGGTTGTCCAAGTCAAGGGTGGGGGTCGAGTGGAAGTCTATGAAGATGATGTTCCGGGCATGGAATGGACCGGTCCCCTGGTGGTGCTGACCAGCAAGTTCAGCGCGAGTGCCAGCGAGATCTTGGCCGGAGCCATCCAGGACTACGGACGCGGTTTGATCGTCGGTGACTCGTCAACGCACGGCAAGGGCACCGTACAGAGCTTGTTGGATATCGGCAGCGAACTGTTCAAGATCCCCAATCCGATCAATCTGGGCGCCTTGAAGCTGACTCAGCAACAGTTCTATCGACCCGGCGGCGCCAGTACGCAAAAACGCGGTGTGTTGGCAGATATCGTGCTGCCTTCGATCACGGACCACATGGATATCAGCGAAGGCGATTTGGATCACGCCTTGGAATTCGATCGCATCCCCGCAGCGAAATATGCTCGAATGAATATGGTACCGCAGGAAGTCGTCCAGACACTGAGCACACGGTCTCAGGCCCGGATTGCCGAATGCGACGAATTCGCACGATTGAACCGAAACATCGAACGGTATCTGGAACAGAAGCAACGAAAACGCGTTTCGTTGAACGAGGAAACGTTCCGTGCCGAGCGGGCTGAGTTGGACGCGGAAAGAGAAGAGCGGAAGCAACTGGAAGAACAGAACGACGATGAAGACGAAGTGGTCAAGCGGGACTTCTATTTTGACGAAGTCCTGGCCATTACCCATGATTACGTTGGTCTGCTGCAACAGCAGCGACTGGCTCGGGCTCGGTAACCCCCATCAATAGCGTGACGGTCGCTCGGGATCAAAGGGCAACTTGGGCAACGCTTGGGGCGGGATGGGTTCCAAGTGGCTGCTGGATGGCTCGGAACGTTCTGACGGCTCGAACAGGTCGTCGAACGGATCGTCCGGTTGCGAGTCATTGTCGCACGGCTGCCTAGCTGGTTCGGTCGTTTCGTCTTTTACCGCATGGGTTGGGATTTTCAGTTCAACACCGATTGGCAGCAGGCGAGGGTCGGGCAAGATCTGTGCGTTGGCGTCAAAGATCACCCGGTATTTTTCGCGGTCACCAAGATACCTTTCCGCCAGCTTGGGGAGGGTATCTCCCTGTTCGACGTGGTGAATCAACTTCTCCGGTGACGGTTCGGATTTCGGCGATTTCGTTTCGGATTGGGTTTGGCTCAGTGAAATCGGACCAGACGGATCGTCATCCGCGGCAAGCTGTTCCGAAGAGTCGGGGTCGTCAGGTTCGTGCTCGTCCCACGGCGGGTCGATTTGCTGGTCCGTTTTTCGTTCGCCGGATGGATCCTGTTCGATGGGGTCGGGCAGCGAAAACCGATTCCCCGGACGTACCGCCAGTTTGGGCAAGGGAAATTTGGGGGTAGCCGATGATTCAGTCGCTGCTGTCGAGCCGATTCGAGGTGGTTCGGAGGGACGCGGTTGGTCCGTCTCGGAATCCCGTGCCAATGTCTCCAGCGTCTCCGGCGTCTCCGGCGTCTCCGCCGCAATCTGCTCGGCACCCGAGGTAGATTTTTCGGCACCATCCGTTTGCTCGGCTGGCGAATCGTCGACACTTGGGTTCTGATCTGAGGTCGATTGCCTGGTAATTTTGGGGAGACGGGCTAAATCTTTGACCGGTTCTGCCTGCCCATCATTTGGCGAAGCCCGATCCGCATCCAACAACGCAGCCAACGGAATTGCTTCTGCGGACTTTGCGGACTGTGTCTGTTCCACCATTTGGGTGGGTTGTGACGGCATTTCCAACTCGGTCAGGTCGTCCATTGTGTTGGGTGATTCATCCGTCACGCGATGCTGCGATGCCCCGTAGAATCCCAGACCCAGGACCGAGAGGACTAGCAGGTATCGACAAAAATCACGCATGCCATGACTCCACTGATTTCCTTCATCTCATGGATCGTATCGGAAACCATGCAAAGTGTGATTCAACTTGAAGATAGGAGCCCCTGGCAAACTAGCCAAGATCATGGGGAATGAATGAAAGATGCGGATTATTGTTGTCTACAACTGGCTAAACACAAAAATCTGCCATGATTTTGGATAAGTTGGCTTGTATCTGATTGGCAACGAAAAGACAAAGTGGTAAATTAAGTTTCGACCCGGTTGACACAAGTTCCGGTTAACGATATTTTGGATGTTGGTATCCTGATAATGGATTCGAGGTAAAGCCCATGATTTCTCAGACTGCAGAGTACGCACTTCGCGCGATTGTCTACCTTGCCGACCAATCCGGCAGTCCCCGGACGACGGCTCAAATCGCCGAAGCCACGCAGGTTCCTGCTGGCTATCTGGCGAAAGTCATGCAGGCGCTCAGCAAGGTGCGTCTGGTACATTCACAGCGAGGCCTGAATGGAGGCTTTACGCTGACGCGCGACGCCAACGAGTTGTCCATGTACGAGGTCGTCAGTGCTGTCGACCCCATCCGGCGATTTTCCGAATGTCCGTTGGGGCTTCCCAGTCATGGGGCGGATTTGTGTCCGCTGCATCAACAATTGGAAGAAGCAGCCCACATGCTGGAAGAGAAGTTCAGCGGAACCAGCATCGCTCAATTGATCGATGTGCCAGGCCCGAACAAGCCGCTGTGCCGCTTCCCCCAGAGTCAGCCGGAGTCGGAGGTCGCTGACGAGGTGCATTCGCCACCAACCGAGACGAGCGGAGGTGAATCAGCCGCAAAGCCCTCCACGCCATCAGCGACAGAAACACCGTCTGCGTGAGCAACGCCTGGGGTCTTCTTCGAATTCCCCGGTCGGTTCACGTTCATCCAATTTACTTCTGGAGCGTTAGCTTTCATGGTCAACCACCTACGAAACACGATGCACCTTGGGTCCAGCGACAAGAATTCCAAGCGACCTTCGGGTGGCGTCGTCAAGGATCTGGCTCAGTTGTTCAAGTTACTGGCGGACGAGACTCGTTTGAAGATTCTCGATATGCTGGGTGCTCGAAAAGAGCTGTGCGTACGAGATTTGTGGGAGCGGTTGGGCCAGAGCCAACCAGCCGTGAGCCACCATCTTGGCCTGCTTCGCATGGCAGGGTTGGTGGACACACGTCACGAGGGCAAGCACATCTACTACCGGATCGACCGCGAGCGGTTCGAGCAGTTGATGGCGATGATCCAACAGACCCGCGTCGGTTCCCAGGTTTTGTCGCCCAACGAATCGGAAGAAGTCGAATCGTAAGGAAATTGGTCAGCCACGCGCGTCGAGCGGTTCGACGCCCGGCAACCTGATCTGGCTGAAGGACGTGCGACGGACAGTTTTCCTCAGTCGTCTTGCGTACGCTGGACCACGTACCAGTACACCGACCGCTGCCGGCTGTGTTCGACGCGCGTCTACCACACCATCCCGGCCGACGGCGAGGGGACAGCGGGCACCCACTACGACCAGACCGACTTCGGCTACGATTCGACGAAACAGCGCAACCGCAACGTCTCGCCCGGCGGCACGATCATCTTTGGGGCGGGCTTCGCAGGTTTGCCTGAGCCTGTACCGGGAAGGCCAGGAGAATACGTTATTGATTCCTCTTCAAGGGTAGCAGCATAACCGTAGTAAGCACCCGGCCAGATATTTTGTTGCTGGAATCGGGCGAAAGGGGTCGGCCCCAATGCAAGGCTACCTTAATTGACAAGAAACTCTTGGCCGGGTGCTGATGACACGCCGTTAGGAAGGGACGGCCACCGAAGGTCGACGAAATGACCGGCGTTCAAAACAGCTCGATCACGGCGATTTCGAGACCGGGCAGCGCCGACCCGCCAGAAAGACCCTCTTCATCGTTGAACATCTCCGGCCGGGCACCGGACCGGTGAACGGTAATCGTGTGGAAGTACGGATCCACAATCCACACCAAGGCAACACCCGCCGCCAGGTATTCAAGAACCTTGTCGCGAATCCCCTCCATATTATCCGACGGTGACAGGACTTCGACTGCCAACACGGGCGACCCCTCGACCAGCGTGGTGTCGTCGCTTTGCCGGGTCATTACTTCGGCCGAAAAATACGCCACATCAATCCCGACGACCGTGTCCGGATCCCGCCGCAGGATACAGCCGACCTCGCCTGAGTGAACCTGACCGCGAAGCATTGGGGTTTGCTCCAGCCAACGTTCCAATGCATAGGCAATCCGTGTCACTGCAACACGGCCAACCCGCCGATAATTGCGAACCGCCATCTGCGGGTCTCGAAGAATGCCTGGATTTCCGCCGCTGCTTGGAAGATGCCGTTCACGTCGTTTCCCGCTTTCGCAGTTTTGCGAACCACCGTTGCTGTTCGACCAAGCCGCTCGTGGAACGAGGCTGGGCAAATCGGAAGGCCAGCTCAAGCAGCTCGTCGATCTCGCTCACGTGGTCCTCGTAGCGAAAACTCCGCAAACGTTGCCGCTCGATCTCCTCCAGACTCTGCCCGGCTTGCTTCCAGACCTCGATCCAGCGTCTTCCGTTCGGATCTTCATCATTCATCGCTCAACCTACTGGCGCAAACAAGCTGTCCACCACTCGACTGCCGTCATGTGATTATAGCCCGGCACAAGAGGGGTTCCAAGGCGAGCGAACCTGTACCGAAGAACGTAACGATCCCACGGTCGAACCGTGGGCATTCTCCTCTTCGACGAACAGATGCGAAAGATGGGTGGCACTTTCAGTATCTTGCCCAAAACGAACACCCCGCCCTCGGGGAATAAAACAACCCAGTCGGGTACGAAACTCATCCTTTCGCCGATACGGAAGCAACCTGACGCGGGTGGCTCGCTCGGGTGATGAGA
>SKKK01000258.1 GCA_007121535.1 Planctomycetaceae bacterium
GACCGCGAACCATGAAAAGCAGCCTGAATTCCATCATGCGGATTGTCACCTGACCGTTGCGCTCGCTGCTGCTTGGACTGAAGGCGGCCGACGATCGTTTGAGTTCCTTTCGATGCTGCCAGTGACTTTCCGGCCGTGACCGGTTCGATCCGTTCCTGGGCAGCGGCAATGCGGTCGGGAAAGCACGCGAACTGGGCCGCACCGCACTGGGCCGCGACATCAACCTCGTCGCCTGCAAGAGTGTACGAGTGGCCTTGGGGCCGCTCGTGGAACAAATGTCCTGGCTTGCCATGTCGCGTGTCGAAGCGTATAATTTGCGTAGCTGGTGGACAAAATTCGGCCCCTGGCCGTGTGGTCGCCGGGCTTAGGCCCGCGAGACCCTATATCCCCCAGCTATTTTTTTGCGCAGACCTCCAGGGTCAGTGGCTTGGCGAGCGTGTAATATACCCCGAAAGCGTCTGTTCGTGTATCGTCCATGTCGTAGACCAACTTGGCTTGGTGGCGGACGACCTCCCAGAAGCGGTCCTCCTGGCGTTCGTACAGCCGCTGCAATGCCCAAAGGAAGTAGTCCACGGCCTGCAACCCGGCGTTTTGACGCGGTGTACTGGCCCAGATTCTGACCGTTGTCTTGCTCTGCACCCCCCAAGTCTGCTCGTACGTTCGGCGAGCCTGATCCAGAGCCAGTTCCAGCGCCGCCGTGCGATCGCTCGTGCCGCGTTTCGCGAAGCAGATCTCGAAATGGTCACCGCGATGGAATCGGCTCTTGAACAACTGGTGGACCAGTTCGTCGTACAACTCGTTCTCGCGATACCAGTAGTCCGGATCCGCCCGATTACGGGCGCGCACCTGCTCGATCAGTCGATGCTTGTCGCGGACGACCGCGTAAAACGAGAGCGGTTGGGCGGCAAGCAGTTTCAGTACGCGATATCGAACTTCGGGAAGATCATCCTTGGCGTGGAACATGACCGCCGTTTTCTGTTCGGCGGGCTGCATCGAAGGTACATTTCTGAAGTAGGGATCCGTCAGCAATTCGCGGCGGAGCGTTTCCAATTCCTGATGCAGGCGATCGGGTTCGTCAACCTCCAGTTTGCCGAGGATGAAGTAGTTCGAGCAGCCCTCTTGGCCGACAATCGGCCGTCGGCGCCGGGCGAATAGGGTAGGGTCGCCCGATTCGTCCACGTAATAATGCAAGACCACGGGTTCAGAATCGTCGACGTTGGACATGGCTACCTCGGACGGCTTCTACGGATGTATTGGGAACCATCGCGTTCGAGCAATCCGCGGCGCAGTGCGGTCCGGATCGCTGATCTGAAGGCGTCCTGGATCTTCTTGCCGGTGCGACGGAAGCCCAGATGACGTGCGGCGGCGGTGATGGCGTCGTCGCGAGTCCACCAAGTACCCCCCATCGCAGCCAGCAGCATGGCGATCAAGTGATCGGGCTCGTACTGTACAATGTGCCGGCACAGCAGGGACAATTGGCCGGCGGTGTTGCCCAAGATACCGCGACGAACGGCGGTCTGGATGTCACGGTTCAATGATGCTCGAATACGATGCCCGATCCGTTGGTAGCCCAACGCAGCACCGACTTTGCGTATCGCGTCCTCCCGTGAGCGCGGGCCACCGGTGGAAAAAACATCGCGGATCGTCGCCAACACCTCGTTGCGGTCGGTCTGGATGATGGGTGAACGTCGCTGCGAATCGCCAACCGCTCGTGTTGTTATCTTGGTTGGCTCGGCGAATGACGTTTCCTGTTCGGCTTCGTTCCCATCGGCTTCGTCTGCGTCTGCATTTGCAGGCGAAGCCTTCAGGCAAAAGGGACCGCTGACTCTGGAACTTCGCCAGTCACCGGGCTGTCCGTCACGAATGCGCCCGGCCAGCCGCCATACCGGTCGATCGTTTCGTCGATTTCGGCCATCAGCCGGATCGTCTCGGACAAAGCGACAACGATTTTCTGGTAGTGCGCGATGTCGTCCTTGGATAACGTGCGTCCTTTGCGGTCCTTCAGCCACTTGTGACACACTTGATACCCGCCGATGTAGAATTTCCAGACAGGTTCAGGCACGCCCCGAAAACCGATCGTCTGCTTCTTGTCCACCCACACGGTCTCGTTGGACCAAGAAATCTTTTCGACTTCGGCGTTCGGGCTGCCGATGTACTCGGTGCTTGCCTGAGCGAGCTTGGGCGATTCCAGCAGATGCAAAGCCACAAGTTCCCCGCCGAGTCGAGAAAGCGCGCGGAACAGATCAAGGCTTCCGGTCAACGGCAGGCGGGGAAAATCAATCTTCAGGAACTCCGCGTAGCGGCTTCGGTATTCTGGGCTGTGAAACACCGCGTATGCATAGCCTAGAAGTTCTTCTGGATGCAGCGTGTGGACGTTCGTCTCATCCTTGATTCGGGAATCAGACCAAACAAGATGGAGTAGGTTGGCGATGTAACTGGCCCAAGACGGACTGATGCCAACTCCCGGTCTTCCGGATTTGTCCAGTGTATTGTCCAGTGGGTAGCAGTAAAGAGGAAATACAAAAGCGTTATTCGACGTCTTCGGAGAAAGAAAAATCTTCTCGACCGGTAATCGAGAGACGAAGAAATGCGCGGGCTGTTCACCCTTCACTAAGCGACTGGTGATCAGTGCAACATTCTCCTTGAGCAAATGGCGAAACACCGAAAGGCGAGATCGCTGCAAGAAGTCGCTGTAAAAGGTGAATCGGTCATCGAAGGGCCGATAGGCTACACGACGTATCTTCCCATGCCTATCGCGATCATGTTTAGCACCCTTCCGGCGTCTGGAAACAGGCCACCCGCTTGTGTCGGACATGCGGTACCTGGAAGCGATGTCATCATCGGTGATGTGACTATTTGCCAAATCGTCAACAAGATCAGCAATGTCCTGCCTCTGGAAGGAAATCAGAGCTTCGTCTCGACCAGTCACGAAACCGGCGCTGCGTTGTTCAAATAGATCGGCGACCGAGACGCCACAACGGTATGCCTCATCGGGACTTTTCGAAATTGCATAGAAAAAGTATGGCGGCGTTGGCTCGACAGGTGAGAAAATCGGCAACTCCTCAGTCCCTGTCAGTACCCGATATTTATATTCGCGTTGGCCCCATAGATCAGCGCGAGCAAGCGATGGTGTCTTTGACCTGCTCGGACACACAGCACACGTGACTATGGATACGCCCTGCTGGATATCAAAGACGTTTTTGTCCGCTTGCCCCGTGGGTGACAGCAATCCCAGTAACGCGCTACCGTGCAAGTCAAGCACTTCGATACTTCTAAAGACGTTAAGTAGGGTTCGACGAACGCCACGGTGAATAATCCCGCTTAGGTAAGTGTGGTTGGTAATGAGCGACAGTACCCCGGTTCGCGCCGTCTCGATGGAAAACTGGCCAAGACGTAGAAACTTCAGATAGTCATCAGAAAGTGGTTGAATATTCCGTTCCGTGCGGACATCGTGCTTGTACGTTTCCATCAGTGATGTAATCCACGTACCGCCGTTCTGCGACACGATTGAATAAGGCGGATTACCGATCACGACGGTAAATCGTGTGTATCGTTTGACTTCGTTCACGGCGGCAGCTTCGTGCGCAAGGGCTTCGAACCCGATGAGCCCCAGTTGTCTCGCCCACGGCTCCAAGGCGTTGGTCAGGTAGACGCGGGCACGCTCCTTGGTCCGAAACCGGTAGCCTGTTTCACCCAGCTTCAGTCCGATTTTCATGTGCGCGATGGCATAGGGCGCCATCATCAGTTCGTAGCCGAACACGCGGGGCAGTAAGTGCCTGGGTACGTACTGGTTCCAGGCATCTTTCTGCTGGGCAGGCGTCAATCGCTCCCGCTTCCACTTGTCGGTCAGCGTCCGGTGGATGACGTCGATCACTTCGACCAGGAACGTCGCGGTACCGG
This sequence comes from Planctomycetaceae bacterium, assembly GCA_007121535.1. GTDB lineage: Bacteria > Planctomycetota > Planctomycetia > Pirellulales > Pirellulaceae > SKKK01. Next base: position 3,901 of record SKKK01000258.1, read on the forward strand.
TCGCTGGGTCAAGGATCGTGACGAAGGGCGAATCGGGGTCGGTGCCCTCGGGAATCTGAATGCCGGATTTCGTAGTCTCCGGATCGCGCCCAGCCTCGCCCTCTTCTCGCGCGAGACAGGGAAAGCGTTCTGCCATCTCTCGCCACGTCACGGTCGAGGCGAGGCCGTCTTCCAGGCCGAATTCGGTCTGCAGCAGTTCGTGGACGCTGCGGACGATGTAGGACACCACGGGTTTGGGCGTGTAGAAGACGCCGCGTTGCATGCGCCGCTTGGGGTCGTATTCTTTCAGGAACAACTCGTAGAAGTGGATGACCGGGTCTTCCTGCGGGTTGCGGTTGTCGAAGTCCCGCAGCACGGCTTCCATGTTGGCGTCGCGCAGGGTCTCGATGACTTCGTTGATGCCCAGTTCGTCGAAATCCACAATCGCGCCGTCCGTCTGCCGCTTGCGGCCGCCGACGTGCAGGAAGGTTTCCATCAGTTCCTTCAGAAACGGATTGGTCGGCGGGACCATCAGCACCATGTCTTCGGGCACAAGTCCGGCTGGACGAGAAACGCGGGCCGACAGCAGTCCGTAAGCGATGGTCTGGGCGTACATGTCGGCGAAATCGTCTTCCTTCAACGTGGATCAGGGACTCCTGGAACGCTTTCATCAGCTTCCGCAGCCGGCCGCTTTCGGTCTCGACGGCCAGCGCCGCGGTGACTTTGCGACAGATGTCGGCTGCCAGAACAGCTAATTGGACTGCCAGATCCTTCGAGGTTGTGATGACTTCACGATGCCGGAGCGTGAAGGCCGACGACCAATTCTTGCGCCACTGGTCGACGTCCTCGCAATCGTCAGGCCAGCGGAGCTTGGTGGTCAATTCCTGATGCGCGTGATCCAGGTGCAAGTTCGTGTCGTCGCCGTCCCAGCCCAGGACGCGCAACGTGGCGAGGTCACCCATCTGGGAATCGTCGGAGAAGTGAGCCAGGCTGATCTCGCGGGCAGCGCCTTCGCCGTAGGCCGACACGAACAGCAAATCGTGCAGGTTCCAGGACGGACGCTCGGCGCGGTTGGCCGAGGCTCGCTTCTTGAAAACCAGTTGCCCCAGGATGCGGCGCAGGGCGACCACGGGCAGACGCTTCGGCTCGAACTGGACGAAGAAGATGCCCCAAGGCTGGTCGGTAACCAGTGGGCGAAGTTGCCGGATGTGCCGGATCTTGGCAGAGGTTTTGGGATCGAGCCCCAAATCCTCGGGCTCGTAGTCGAAGGTCAGATCTTCGAACGAGTTATCGTCGATGGGCCAGTCGAGTTCCTCTTGCAGGTACTTGATCAGTTGCGGGAAGCTCCGGATCTGTCGCAATTGATTCCGATGGTCCGTGGGCATCTCGTAGCCTCTTTCTCTAGTACGTTCATGTCGAAAACCAAGTGAGCGGCAGGGCGCTAGCCCCCGGTGCGGTCATCAGCGCGTGAGCGGATGGGCGCTAGCCCCCGGTGCGTGGTCTGTGGGGTTTCCCGCTCGCACAATCGTGTCCTCCTGGGGTTTCCACCGGCGGCTAGCGCCGTTCCGTTCACACATCGGCGGCTAGCGCCGTTCCGCTGACGCACCGGCGGCTAGCGCCGTTCCGCTCGGATGCGGTTTGTCGGGTACTGGGTTCTTTCGGTTCAGTCGGATTTTGTCGTTCATTTGCCTCGGTCCATTCGATCCTGAGCTTCGGTGATGTATAGCACGACGTTTTCAAGTTCCTCGTCACTGTCCAGGATCTCACAATCGCCTCCACGTGTCCAAACCCGTTCGTTCGAGATTGGATCAGTGCCCTGCCGTAGAGCACGTGTTGCGTTGGCTTTGAATTGGTCGCGCACCACAGCCGGCGTCTTGTCAGCGGTCACTGCCAGATGGACGTGGTTGGACCTTGCACTGACGGCGTGCAGCACCCAACTGCGAATTCGGGCGTGTTCGCGACAGACCGCCTCGACCTCGGCCCGCTGTGATTCCGTCAGGGTGACCGGGTTCTCGGATAGTCGATCGCGACACCACTGTTCCAACTTGGGTTGCGGAGGTTGATTCCCTTTCCCTGTTTTCCGCCAACCACGCGCATCGCCCGGCAGCCAAGTACCGTAGGTTGTCCAGGTGATGAAATAGGTGACAGGATCGTTCATGCGTGGGTGTCCCGGTGAGCGGCAGGGCGCTAGCCCCCGGTTTCGGTTGGTGTTTGTTCAGGGTATATGGTGAAGTCGTTTGTTGACGTGCCGGCTGACACACCGGCGGCTAGCGCCGTTCCGCTCACACACCGGCGGCTAGCGCCGTTCCGCTCACACACCGGCAGCTAGTCGTTGGTTGACGCACCGGCGGCTAGCGCCGTTCCGCTCACGTGCCGTCGGGCCTGGATCGTTACTGGTGTCCCATCGGGCAAGTTGACGTCCTCGTCCAGAATGACTGTTCGGCCCTTTACGTGTCCTTGGTAGATCATATTCTGCCTCCCAATGCTCAATTCAATTCCATCCAGGCTTTCAGGATCGGCTTGACGCCGACCGGGGCCTGCATGCGTTTCAGGAACGTGTTTTTGATGTGCTTTTCCACCTTGGCCCGAACGCTGCTCAGGCTGGCCTGTTCGATCACGCATTGCCTTGGCGTGTCGGGGGTACAGCGGATCGCCGCCAGCATGTCGGCCGGGTCTTCCAGGATCTTATCAGTTTCCAGATGGTACAGGTACCAACGCGTTTCGCCGGCCTGCTCGGTCCAGGGAAGATCGCCGTTGACTTTGCCAGCCGAGAAGTCGGGACGCGGCAACCGATAGCAGAGAAACACGGCTTGGGTGCCCGGCGTGGGATGTTGTTTGCCGCTGAACACTCGACCCGGCAACGCTTCCAGACGCTCGGCAAGGCCGGGATCGGCGGCCAGCAACCCTTGAAGCTCCAGCCGCATGTCTTCATCCAGCGTGGTCTGGCCTTCGTAGGCGTGATTGAAGTCTTTCAGCGCTTCGTAGTCGTCGTCGGGGGTCAACAGCTTCTGACCTTCGATGCCAAAGGTCTTCGAGATCTTCAGCGTCTTCTGCGAGACTCGGTTGTACAGACTTAGCAATGCATTCAATTCCTCGGGGGGCAGGAAGTTCCAGTAGGCGACTTTGCCGCGCAACGTCCGTTGACCGGGGTGGTCGGCCAGCAGGCGATCTTCCACCTGCGGGTTCATCCGGCGATCTACGCGCCCGATCCGCTGCATCAGCCGCACTGGGTTCCAGTGCAGGTCATAGTTGATCAACCGGGTCGCGTCCTGCAAGTTCAGACCTTCGGACAGCACGTCGGTCGAGATCAAAACTCGGATCTCCGATTCGCCGTGCTCGGTGATGGCGCTGCTGGAACTGCCGTTGTAGTAGGGTGCGAAGCGACGGATAATCTCGGCGCGGTTCTTCTTGCTGCCGCTGTCGATCTGCTCGACGCCCTGGATACCCGCATTCATCAACTGACGATGCAGGTAGCGGGCCGTCTCGGCGAATTCGCTGAAGATCAGCACCTTGAATTTCTTCAGCACCGAGTCGGTGCGAAGCAGCTTGATCAACGCGCGGAGTTTGTCGTCGTGCTTTGGCTGGAACTTGCGCAATTCGTGCAGAAACAGGGCGATTTGGTCCAGGTCGCCGAACGTATCAGCCATGATCTCTTCGACGTTGTACAGTTCGCGGTCCAGGTAGGGGACGGCTTCGAGCATCTCGTCGGTAATCAGATCCTCGTCGGCGTCTTCCTCGTCCCCGTCGCCCCAGAGTTCCAATTGGCGCTAATACACGAAGCCGGTCAGTTCCGAGTGGCGTGTCTTCCACTGGTCCAGGCGGCGTTTTTCGCCGTCAGTTTCGCTGTGACGCTGTGCCCAGGCCAGCAGCTTGATCAGCAGCCGGTTGCAGGATTGCTCGAAGCTGTGTGCGGAACTCTCGAAGCGTTTCAAGAACTGGGTGCGGATCAGACCGCAGACCTGTTTCTGACGATTCTCGGCGAACGGATCAACCTTGCTGTCCGGCCCCTGGTAGTAGGCCAACGGGTAGTAGATGCCCAGGGTGAAGAGCGGTTTTTCCTTGCGAAAGGCAGCCTCGACCAGATCCAGTAGACGCCCGTAGGTCTGCTTGATGGAGTATTCGGCGACGCGAGGCGGTTCGCGGACCGGAAACAGGGCCATTGTCGCCCCCTGTTGCTGCTGACTCTTCTTCACATAGGTGCGGCTACGCTGGACGACCAGCTCCCGAAAAACGCGGTCGTCGGCCAGCACCCGCTCGGCTTCAGCCAGGTTGGTTTCGCCCGGCGCCGTGCCGCCGGTGGTGGCCTTGACAAGCTCACGCTCGATGTCGATAAAATGGCGGCGCAACGAATGGATGCCCAGCGACGTGGCAAAGTAATTGTCGTCCTGGCCGGTGAACAACTGGGCCATGTTGCGGAAGTCGTGCAACGTGTTGTTGACGGGCGTCGCGGTCAGCATGTAGACCTCTTTCCTGCCGCGGGGTCCGTCGATCAAATCCTGCAACTGGCGATATCGCGACGGGCGTCCGCCCTCTTCGCCGGTCCGGCCGGGGTTGCGGAAGTGGTGCGCCTCGTCGATCACGACGGCATCGGCCAATTCCTTGACCCGCTGGATGCGGTCCGGGAAATCGCCCCCGCGCCCCAAATCGGTGTGATTCAGGATGACCAGACTGCTGAAGTCGCCCGCTCCGGTCCCGCCAACGTGCGGCAGGTATTCCCGCAGGGCTCGCTCCCACACATCCACGCGGGCCGTTTTCGGGACCAGCAGGACGACGCGTTTGCCTTCGTGGATCACCAGCCGCTCGATGATCATCAGCGCGATGAACGTCTTGCCGAGCCCCACGCCATCGCACAAGAACGCCCCGCCATAACGCCGGGCGATCTGGATCACGACGTGGTAGCCTTCCTGCTGGTAGACGTCCAACACCGCGTACATCCGCGATCCGCCTTTGGCAGCGCCCGCCGATTCCCATTCGTTGGCGGTCAATTCATGACCTCGGCAGAACTCGCTCAACGCCAGCACGAACACTTCAAAGGGCGAATACTCCCGGATATGCCGCTCGACCACGCGGAGGATTTCCTCGGTCACGTCCTCGGCCTCGTCCCAATGCACTTCGTACCATTCCTGGAGAACGCGTACCGGAGTCCCGGCGATTTGGACGTTCAGCTCGATGTTCTGCGTGATTCCGGGATAGGTCAGGTTGGACGATCCGACCAGTGCGAACGATCCCACGACTTCCTGGCGACCGTGCGTGATGTAGGCTTTGGCGTGAAATTTGTCTTTGCGGTAGACTCGGCAACGGATCTTGCGGGAGGAAATCCCTTCGACGATCGCCGGGACACCGGTCAAGAAGTCGTTTTTCTCTTTCTCCCTTTCCAGACTGGTATCGAGTCGGGATTTGATCTGCTGCAATCCGTTGGCAAAGGCCGCCTTGGTTCTCAGTGAGACCTCGTTGCCCATCAGCACCCGAATCTGATCGACCTTTTGCCATTCGTCTTCCAGGGCCAGCAGGGCGCCGATCTCGAAATAGCCGGTGGCCACGTCGATGGCCTTGGACAGTTGGCACCAGTCGTGAAGGTAACGTAGAACCTTCCAGTCTTCATCGCTGTTGTCGACGATGAACAGTTCACTGCCTGTGGTGCTGGTACGTCTTGGCATTTTGTCAACCTGCCGAAGCTGTCAGACTTGTGATCCCAGAGACTCTTGGAGCATTTCACCCTCCGCACCGGGCCGGTTCGCAGTGCATTCGTCACAACTGCGGGTGGAGACACGAACACCCCGCCAACCGTTTTCAGCCGAGCGGTTCGCGAAACCGGACGGCACCCGGACAGACTAGCCTAACCCCCACGGAAACGATCCTCATGTAGTGGCACGAGATTTTCGGGTGCTGTGCAATTGGTGCGGTGCTGTGCAATTGGTGCCACCCACCTTTTGCATTCGATTGGTGCCACCCACCTTTTGCATTCGTTTGATATCCGCCGTTTCGTGATCATCAGCGAGATATGTCAAACAGCGTGAGAGACCGCGAACCATGAGAAGCAGCCTGAATTCGATCATGCGGATCGTCACCTGTCCGTTGCGCTCGATGCTGCTTGGACTGAAGGCGGCTGACGACCGTTTGAGTTCCTTTTGATGGTAGCCGTGACTTTCCGGGCGTGACCGGTTCGACCCGTTCCTGGGCAGCGGCAGTGCGGTCGGGGAAGCACACGAACTGTGCTGCACCGCACTGGGCCGCGACATCGACCCGTCGCCTTCGGTTCGGGCAGAAAGATTGATGGCAGAAAGATTGGTGCTGTCGGAAGAATGGAGCAGCTTCAGGCGGCTTGGGGGCGTTTCCAACGCCGCATCCGTGAACGTCCGTTGCATCTGGGAGGGCGCGACTGGACCCGCGGAGATCTATATGAACGCGATTGATACCAACATCCTGTTCTACAGTCTGGACGCGGACAAGGTGGTCAAGCAAAGGCAAGCGGAGTCACTATCGTGCCCACCGGTCGCAATGTTCATCGTCACCGAAACATCTACCCCTTGTCTCGTCGATCCGGTTTCTTGTGGCGTTCCATGAACGGCCCCCGCCAGGCGGCACCCGGCAATCGTTCGATCAGCGACTTTCGTACAATTGTAGCTGCAACCGAGGCGTCGTAATGCAAGCCCGGTCGAAGCAAGGGGCGGATGTCAGAAAGGAACGCCGCGTCTGCTTCCTTCTCGTGAAGATTCTGCTCGAACTGGGCCCGTGTCAGTATGTGAGCCTCTCGACCCATGTATTCGAGAAAGCAATCAACAAGGCGCTGGGGATCGATCAATCCTTGTTCGAGACAGAGCCACAGGTCGAACAGGTCTCGTCCCTTCCGGCGCTGATAGAGTGCTCGCAACTTGGTAGCCAGCAACTCGTCGATCTGGAAGGTAGCAATCTCGCACTCGCCGTTGAACCAGAGATTCCTTACCGCGAAGTCGATTTGCTTCAAACCCAACAACGAGAAGTGCTCACGAGTGTTGATTTCGATCTTTAACCGCATCGGCCGCACCGGTGGGATTTCTGACTCGAAGCGATATTTCAGCGTAACGTTGCCTGGGCCAAGTTCGCGTATCGGCTTGCGGAGCCACGGATCCAGATTGCGCCGAATTGCATCGATTACGGAACCGATGGGCCCAGCCTCGATCTGGACAAGATCGATGTCTTCGGAATACCGATGCGGCGGGTGAACAAACAGTTTGTGCAGCGACGTACCACCACGAAGGGCAATCTTGCCGGTCAACGTGTCATCAGCAAACAACGCAACAACCGCGCGGGAAAGGACCAAATCCTGTTCAACCTGCGCATCGTCAGGCCAGGGCACGTTGGCGCGCCACGCCGTAATACTTGCCTGAGGAATCAAATCTCGACCTCCAATGGCCGATCGATGGTGACGTTCCAGCGCCGATCTTCCAATCCGTCATGTGAAGGATGACCGGCTCGGAGCGGCACGCAGTTTGGAGCTTTGCTGCGAACCCATTCCCGTAATGGGGCGGCAGCTCGACGGGCATCGACGTGCTCGAGCACGTAGCCCAGCCGCTGGGCATTGGGTATGTGGCCGACGAGTTTCACAGCCGTCAACAGTTTCTTCGGGTCGAGTGACGAAGATAATTCGGCGATCACCGTGGCCACGTTGTCAAGCTGGCCGGCGGCTTTGGAAAATCGCAACAGATCGACGACGGTCGTTTCGGGTGTCGACACACGCATGGTTCCCGTGGGCGTCTTTACGCTCGTAGCTGCAGCTTGCGTAACGAATTTGCTGGTGAAGAATCGAACCTTCGCCCGCCCAACTACGATGGGGCGAATATAGCGGTCCGTCACCACCTGGAACTCCTGGGGCGCGTGGTGAGATGCGCCATGCTGGGCCGCGGCGGTGAGTAAGCCCACGTAATACGGTCGCGCCATCACGGCCATTAAATCGTTGACGAACCAGGACGCTGGCGGCGCGCCCGCGACCGCGTACTCCAACGGGACGATCACGTAGAAGTAGTCCTTCGCCTTGGCGACCCGCCCGCGCGCTGTCATACGCTGCAGTGCCTTCTTGACAGCTTCGGCCGACAGCCCACTCTCGGTGACGGCTTCACTGCGAAGAAACGTATACCGCCCACCCATCTGGCGTTTTTCAATCCACTTTTCCAGGGTTTTTACAGCCATGTCGCGACCTCCACATCGTCTGCGCAAAGGGACAGAAAATGTCCCCCTGCGCAGATCGTTATACGCCCAGTACAACTGCCCGTCAACACCCATCATCCGACATGATCTGGCGATCCTGCACGCTTACCACGTCCTCGTTACGGCCGGCGAATCTTGCCTGTGGTGGTCGGACAGACCAAGAGTGCGTTGCGTACCCGCCGTTTCGTGCTCATCTCGGAAATGTGTCAAACACATGAACGCGATTGATACCAATTTGGACAGATCGCATCCGGCCAACTCACGTCTTCCTGCCAAACTGCCCGCGCCGATGCTTGAGTATCATTCTGCGTGAATGCTTCGGTCCGTGTAACGCCAGTGCTGCTGGCCGTCGGATGCACCGTGAATCCGAAAACGAACCTTCCCGACGCCTCGGAGCGGCGGAGGCTCGTAGTCCATGTCGTCCCAGTTCAGGTCATCGCGGTCGCTCGAAAAGGGCGCCAGGAACGAGCGAATGGACCGCTGTCCCCATTTCGGGTTCGCGGCGTTGACACGGCCCGATCGACCTGTTACCGTCGCGTAAGCACCGTTCGAGAAATAACTGACGCACTTTCTGCCCCCTCACCCTGCCCTCTCCCACGAGGGGCGAGGGAACATCGGACAGTTATTTCTCGAACGGTGCTAAAGTCTTTGAATTTGGATGGTTATGGTTCAACGCTCGTCAGGACAGCACTCCCATGTCGAATGCCAACGTTCTCCGTCGGGCGGTATTGGTCGAGGCACTGCGAACCGTTGACTACGGGGACGAGCACATCGAATTCGACTGGCCGTATCCGGACCATGACGCGCTGGCCAACGGGCGGATTCCGGATGCACCGCCCCGCCTGGACTTGGTGACCTTCCACAACGAACGGCGGCATGATTGGAGTACGAGTGCCGTGGTCTGTGATTTCCATTCGCCCCAGGCGGTCGGAAATGCGGAGTTCGGGTCTCAACGTAGCAGGAGTCTGTTCGAGGCGACAGCGGCTCCCACGGTCGTTTTGGCAAACCATCGAGTCGCGGATTTGTGGATCAGATGCTGGGGAACGCCGCATCGGATCGAAGGAATCGGTTTGGACCGCGCCAATCTTTGCCGAGCGTTCTCGGACCATCGCGACGAGATCGAACGACAAGCGTTGGCGCGGTTCCGCGGGGGTCAACAGTATTTGTTCGACCGAGTGTACGACGCCCGGCGAGAACAGTTGGCTGCCTTCCTGCACGTCGGTCTGGATCAGGCGGCTCGCACGCTGCATCGTCAGTTTACGAAGGACGAGAAAGAGGATCGGGAACAGGCCGAGGAGCGGCTGTCGCACGTGGCGATGGCATTGCTCGCCGCCCGCATCTTCGAAGACAAGGACTTCTTTGGCCGCAATCGTCGGCAGTCGCGCGATGCGAGACGGTTGCTGGCCCGGGCCAAGTCCGCCGAAACGAATGGTTTCTTCAAACGCGTGATCGCTCACGATCTCACTGCGTTGGACGATCGCATCGGGCGCGACGCGGTGGACGAGATGCTGCCTGCGCTCATGGCGCACTTGACCGGACCCGCGTGTTTCTCGCTGGTTACACCCGAGATGCTTGGGGACTTGTACGAACGAGCCCTGGTGGCCAACGGACGACGCGGAGGCAAGGTCAATCTGAAGGGGATTCACTACACGCCGCTTTCGCTGGCCAACCACATCCTGCGCCGTATCCCGATCGAAGAGCTGCCGCCATCGCGGCGATTCGTGGCCGATTTGGCGTGCGGTTCGGGCTCGTTCTTGCTGGCCGCGACGGCGCGACTGCACGAGGCATTCGACGCGAACGAACGTGATGCCGAGGACACCGTGGTCCAGCACCTTCGGAATCGGGTCTTGGGGAACGATCTTGACGATATCGCGCTGCAGGTCACCCGGATGCGCTACTTGTTGACCCACTGGGTCGAGAACCGCACCCCGTGCGACGTTCCAGCGCCACGTTTGATCAACCGTGACGGTTTGGAACTCTCGATCAACGATTTTGGTGAAGAGCCTCCAACGGTCATCGTCGGCAATCCGCCGTTTCACCCAAGCGGTGGCGACCAAATGGCCAACCGCTTCCTGCGGAAGGCGATGGAACTTCTCGCACCCGGCGGGTTTCTCGGCATGATCATGCCAGCCGGATTTTTGAAGATGCGGCGGCAGAACTGTCCGGAGACTCGTCGGCAGTTGCTTCGGAACTGTGAGTTGCTGGAGGTCTGGGAGATGCCAGAGCATACGGTCGGCGTGAGCGCAGATCAGGCGGTTTGTGCAGTATTGGCGCAAAAGCGAAGCGAGACGATCGTTCCCCGGCGGACTCTGTTCAAGGTCGGGTACTCACGTCAACACGAGTCTGCGAAGGCCAATCGAGAACATGTCCGCTCGACGTGGACTTTCGTGGCGTCGGGCTTGCCCGGAAGAGCGGAGCTTCCCTGGGGAGAAGATCCTCTGAGTCGCATCTTCGCCAGTCCGATCGATGCGGTGTGGCGGAAGATCGACCTGTCACGAACCGTCGGCGAGTTGTGCGTGGTCGGCGCCGGCATCAGTGCGACGAACAAAGACGCCCGATTCTCGGCGACACCGCAAGAAGGATATGTGCCCTACTTGCAGCACCAAGAGCGTCTGCTGCCATTCTTCCTTACACGTCCGGACTGGAGTGAAGACGAAAAGTCCCGGGGACCCTATGTGGACCCGAATACGGGGCTTCGGCCGAAGCCAAAGCTGTGGCCTTTGTATGGTGGCCTGAAGGTGGTTTTGCGCGCCAGCACGAACCGGAACGCACGGCTCCAGACAGTGGCAGCCTTCGACTCCGGCGGCGTCTTTCCCGATGATCACTTTCGGTGTCTCACCGTACTGGAGCGGCCGAACAGCCCGCACGATTGGATGCGTCAGTTGGTGCAGACGGACACAAAGCACAATCTGCACCTTTGGCTTACAGCCGTCTTCAATTCGCCAATCGGCCAGGCTTGGATCGCGATGACGTCCGCTCCGCGCGGTTTGCACGAGGAGGTGATCCAGAGTCTCCCAGTTCCGCGGGCATACGATGCCGAAGTGGCGAAGCTGGTTGAGCGGACAAAGACGGTTGACCGTCCCGACAACATTGAAGAACCACCTCTTTGGTCCCTCTGGTCCGACCGGCCCGCTCGTGACCCTGGTCTGGATTTCCAGACGCTTGCCGGTCAAATCAACTGCCTGCTGTTTCGGTCGTACGGCCTGTCGCGAGACGACTTCGAACTCGTGAAGAAGTACTTGGAGGGAATGACCGATCCGTGGGTCGACGGCCCGCCGGACGCGCACATTCCCAAGCATCTGGAACGTCGTGTTCCGGGGACCGTCGTGTCCATCCATGTGTCCGAGCAAACGGTTCTTCTGGACCTGCAGCCGTGGTCGAGGAAAGCGGGCGGACCGATCGAGGCTGCGCTGCCGAAGGATATGCCCGGTTGGGCGCTGCGAGAGGGCATGGGGTTTACATGCCTTGCTCCCAAGAGCCTGAAGGATGTCACCGAGCTACGCAGCAATCCGTGGCTGTTGCGGGACTTTCGTCCGCTGCCGTATTCCTACCTGGAAGATGATGAACTCGGTGAATTGGTGACCGGAAGTGTGCGGTAAGTCACCGCAACGGAGACGATCGGCTTGACGAGCGACCTGCGAATACGCTTCCTCGATGTTGGACAGGGCGATGCGATCGTCGGTATTTTGCCTGGCGGTCGGCGTGCCTTCGTGGTCGACGTCTACGACAGCCAGCGTGTCTTGGACTTCCTCGACTCGGAAGGAATCACCGAGGTCGTGCTGTTCCTGACGCACTCCGACCGCGATCACACTGCGGGCGCGGAGGAATTGATGGTGGCGTTGACTTCGGATTCTCGCCCGACCCGCTTCCTGGGCATTTTCTTCAGCCGGGACAGAATCAATGTCCGAAGAAGGAGCGCATACCGCCGGCTCGTTCGATCTGTGGCGTTTGCGCAACGCAGTCTATCGAAGAACGATCCCGGTGTTCTCAGCGCCGACTTCAACACCGTGCTGAACCAGATACCTGCATTCTCGGCCATTTTCGACCCGGTGCGCGTCTATGTGGCGCATCCGGCTAAGGCAGATCAAGACAGCCTGATCGGCGTCGATACGAACGAGACGGCCGGAGTGCTGCTCGTCGAGCACACCGTCGCCCCGGGCGTGGTTCGCCGAGCGCTGTTGACAGCCGACGTTCAGCTCACCGGGATTTCCTTGATGCTGGACCGAAGCGAAATGCTGTCGCTGAATGCGGATGTCCTCAAGTATCCGCACCACGGTGCTTGGCCCAGCGACTGGCCGGGGTTCAGCGAGTTGGGGCCTGAAGTTCAGCGGCGAACCATGGACGATTTTTTCCGCCGCGTGATGCCCGCCATCGTCCTGTTCTCTGTCGGGCGCGACAATCCGTACGGCCACATTCGTCCCGAAGTTTTCGAACTGCTGACAGCCTATCAAACAGAGTGTGGCCGCTTGCGTGAAGTGAGGTGGACGCAACGGACGGACGCATGCTGGCAGTACCGGGGGTTGCCTGTCGATGGACCGCCCGACGACATCGTTGACGAAGGCGACATCGAAATCCGAATCGGCCCATTTCCCGACAGCGACTACGTGTACGTCAGCCAGGCATAGATGCTTTGCGGATCGAACCACAGCCCCCTTTCGCAACAGGCTGCCTAAGGTGCCCGGCCCGTGAGCAGCGGCCATAGGTCGGGTGATTCGAGCAACCGTTGCCGGCTTCGCCAGAACCCTATTTCCCGCTCCGGGCACATCATCAACAGCAGCAGGGCATGGAGCACTTCCAAGTCCTGCAATCTGTCGATCTCCTGCCAGATTTCTTCGGGCAATGCGATGCCGTTCTCGAACGAAGCATGATAGAGATGATCGAGCGTTTTGCGACGGTTGCTGGATTCCAGGCTCTTCCGCAGCTCGTCGTTCTTCCGCAAAGCGGGCTGCAACTGCTGACCCAACTCGCGCACCGCGTCTTCCAGTTCCGCGAAGTTTTCCCGTTGACGCAGAATCTCGGCGTGAATGAACTCGGCGGCCGTCTGGAAATCCTGATCGTCGGCCGAAGCTTCCCAGACGGGTTCTTTGTCGCTCATTTCGTCAGTCAGTTCTTCCAGCCGCTCGCTCACTAGACGAAGCTGCTCGCGTAGGCGATCCACCTTCTCCAGGTTTTCTCGCAACACATGCGCGAGATCCTGTTCTCGCTCTGGCCAACGTCGGACGAATTCCGCCAACAACTGCTCTTCGTCCATGTACCAATCGACGGCCGTCGGCATCCCCGACATCATCAGCAGGACTTGGCCGATCATCTCTTCGATGTTGGCCAGCGAGTCGGGCGGCAAGCGGAATGACTGCAACACTTCGCGTTCGTACAGAGGCACCGTGATGAAGCTGTCGCACAGTGCTTTCAGCAGATCTTCCGGTGGAAAACGGCCTGTCGTCGCCTGCTTGTCGGAGTCTTGCTCCGTCGCAGCATCCCGTGGACCGCAGACCCAGTCGATCACTCGCGCAAGGTCTCCGTCCGCGTTGCACACCGCGCGGATCAAATCCCGAGCCCCGTGCTGATCCAGGCTGCGGTAGCGGTTCAGCTCCTTAAGGTAAACGTGTCGCACGGCTTGCGGATCGGCATGGGCCTCGTCCAGTGCTCGAAGTGCCGCTTCGTCGTCGCCAACCAGCAGCATTCGGAATCGATCGATGGTGTCCAGCGGATCGGAAGCGGAAAACGCCTCGGTCAGGCGTTTCCACAGACGGGGTCCGTCCACGATCACCGGCAGAGGCAGTCGGCGGCCCAGGACGGCTGTCGCCCAATCGGCCGTTTGTTCAGCCTGCCGGCGCGTGATGTCCCCGCGTACCAGCGCGTGACGAGGGAAACTGGATTCCAGCAGCATGCCAACCGCCAGCACTGCGTAGTGATACGGATAGCCTTGCGTCTTGCTATCGAATACCCCGTAGCCGCCGACGTCGTACCATTCCGGCTCTTTGCCGTCCGCCCGCGGGGGTGGTCGCAAGATGTCCCCCGTCGATTCCCGCGGTTTCCCGCGGAAGTACTCGATCCGCTTGCGATAGTAATCCAGGTGGCGGTACAGCACGAACGGCTCCGCAGAACGGCCGCTACCCAGTTCCCGGTCGATTTCCCAGCGTTCCTCGGGTGAATCCACGCCACGCACGATGTTTTTTGTAACGACCAGCCGCTGAAAGCGGCCGACGTCTTCGTGGATGCGTCTGGCCAACGGACCGGGAAACTGCTCGAGCAGTTGCAGGCTGGTCAAGTACACCGCTTCCCAACGTTCATCGTCGATCGCATGGCAATCCACGTACGCATAAATCGATATTCCCATCGGATGTCTCCCAGATCGATGCCTGCCCGGAACTTATCTTCAGCTTCAAGCCTTTACTCCCAAGCCGTCAGCGTTCCGTTCTTGGTTACCAGGAACAGTGTCCGCCCGGCGGCGGCGAGGCCGTCGAACCACGGAGGGCTGGGAAGCCGGGCTTCGAAGTGCTGTTCGCCGGTCGTCGGGTCGAGCGCCAGCAATACGCCTCCTTTGCGGCCTTCCAGCGCGCCCAGCGGGTCGTCGGGGTCGAAGACATCGGGCGGGCCGGCGGCGAACAGGGTGTCGCGCGCCAGCGCCATCGCTTCGATGCGTACCGGCAGGTAATCCTGCCACACGGCCGGCTCGCCCCGCGTGAAGCCCGCCCCCTTGTCCACCTCGACCGAGAAGTTGTCGTAGCGGTTCGTAATGTGGTGCCCATCGTAATCGTACGGCTCCATGGGCGGCTCCGGCAGCCACTTGACCGGCTCCGGCGCATCGGGGTCGCCCACCAGGAAGGGGCGCGTCGTGTTGCGGTCGCAGAACAGCAGGTAGCCGGTCGTTTCGGGGAAAAATAGCGGGCTGTGGATGTTCCGCTCGACGAACCACTTGGTTGCCCAAGTGTGCTGCTCGTCGAACACCAGCAGGTTGCCCGATCGCGGTGCGTTCAGCATGAAGTAGAAACCCGGCCAACGGTTCCCGTAGGTCCAGTAAAGCCGGTTGAACCCGCTGTCGTCGAGGATGCCGCCGGTGGCCATCAGGTGGTCGCCGCCCATGTAGCGGTCGCCGTAGCGGGTGTTCCAGGGCGTTTCGATCCGGTTGAGTTCCCGATCGAACATCTCCTGCATGCAGAAGACGTGCTGCCCGTCGGTTGTCAGCACGTCGATGTTCGAGCCGTCCATGGCGAAGTGCTGGCCGATGTCTTCCGACAGGTCGGGCGGCGGCTGCTCGACGTGCGCGTAGTGGACCACTTCGCCCGTGCGCGGCCGCAGCGCGTAAAAGTGCGCCCCGCCGTCGATAAGCGTCGACCGGCCGGACGCCACGTAGGCCAGCCCGTCGAGCATGAGTAC
>SKKK01000556.1 GCA_007121535.1 Planctomycetaceae bacterium
CAAACAATTTGACACTCGAAATCAAATAATTTGACACTTGGCAGGTTCCGTTTGGCAATTCCCGAGACGGACGGGGATGAACGGTATCCCCGGACGACGTCTCAGGCGTCGCTCGGCTTGAAATGGCACGGTCCGGGGTCCGGATAGATGACCGGGCACGGCGGGTAGGGGACCGGCGGCAGCGGGGGTGGGGGACAGTAGCCGTAGCGGACGCAGCCGTGTGGGTACTCGTGATATGCCGGCGCACAGCCGGCGACCAGCGCCGGGACGACCAGCAAGGCGGCTGCCAAAAGGGTTCTGGTGAACATGGGTGGTCTTTCTGATGTCTGGCGGGAGCCGATGGAAAGGGTGGCGTTCTGCGGGTTTGTGGAAGGCTGCTGGGGTGGAAAACTCAATCCGGCACGGGCTCGGGTATCGGTTGCTCGCGCGGGGCGTCGGGCGGGGCGTCGTGCGGGATCGAATCGTGCGGGGCGTCCGCGTGCAGGTAGCCCCCAATCGTTCTTTCCAGGCGGGCCAGCGATTGGCGCAACTGGGCCTCCAGCCGGTGGGTGGCGATCTGGAAACGCAGCAGTTGCCGCCAGTTGTCGACCAGTTGAAGAAACGATACTTCGCCGACCTCGTAGGATTGCAGCGATACCTCGAACGTCTGATCGGCTTTCGGAACGATCTCGTCGCGCATCAGCCGCAGCAGTTCCCGCTGGCTGTGGACCCGGGCGAACAGATCCTTGCCTTCCTCCCGTCTCCGGCGCACCGTTCATCCCGTAACCGATGGGGAACGGCGTCACGCCCCCGTCCTCGCCTGCCAGGGACCACGGGGGAGCCAGTGCATCTCGAAGTTCCCGTCCCCAACGAGGGCTTTTGTTGGGGGCATCAGGAATCCACGAACTGCAACAGCATCGCGCCCTTCAAGACGAACTGGTCCCGGTAACGAGACTGCGACAGTCGGTAAAGAAGCCGTTCCAGACCGTACCTGATCAGCACGACGCCGAAGTCTTCCTTCTGCGTCAGGTCGTGAAATCGGAGAGCACTGAGCAGGCAAATGACTCCTTGCGGAATACGTTTGCCAGCCTCAGCGATCGTTCGGTGTTCGCTCGGCTCGCTATCGGCTAGCGTGTACAGCCCCCGACTTGGACGTTCCAGGAGGCCCTCTGCGTAAAGCTTGTTCAGGTAAACCCCCGAGATGCCGATTTCTTCCAGGTCCCGGGGACGCAGCACTCCCGTCTCTTTCAGCAGTTGGAGAACGCGTGCTCGTTTGGTTTCGGGCATAGTAAGAAAATGTAGGGCCATATGAACGACGATGGTTTCTTCGTGATCCTCTTGCGTGATCTGTGTGTCCAGCACCAGTCGGATCTGGCTCATCGGCGCGTCAAATGGGGGGTCTCTTGTAAGGCCGGCGACGAACGCCGCCCGCAGCCAGCCCCCGCTGTTCGTTCCGCGACAGCGTGGCGTGTGCGATCAATGCGTCTGGGGTATCGAGATTCACCACCGTGGCGGCCGCCTGGTGCGGCGTGGTCTGATCGTACCAAACGCGGATCTCGGTCGGCTTGTTCTTGCGGTTCAGCCGGTTGGCTCGCTTGGCCTCCACGTATCCAGCTAGTTCTCCCACGTTCCCGCGCCCGTAGTAATCGGCGAACGTGCGCCCGTCCAATGTGGCTTCTTCTTCCCCGCGGGCCGGACGCGGTAGGACCGCACGGGCCACGCCAGTGAGCTGGCATTCTCAATTCGGTACCCATTCAGGAACTCGTCAGGCGAAACCTGCCCTGTGCGGCGTTCCGTCGCTCGCGGCTTCGTTGTTGCTTCGATGGACATTACTTCTGGTTCTCCTTTGTGAAGTAGTACGTGGCTGCACTGCTGACGAGACCGGAGATCACCGGTAGCCACATGGTGAAGATGGTAGCCAGGTTTTCCACGGCCCGTTCGTTCTCCAGCGCCGCAAAGATGGCGGTCGTAACGAAGTGAACTCCGACGCTACCCGCCATAATCCAAACAAGCAGAAACGCCATTTTGCGGGCTGTTTCCGCACGGTGCTTCGGCTCGTTGAACGATAATCCATCTAACGGACCAACGTATCCCCGTCGATTGGCTCACTTGCCAACCCTTCGGTGGGTTCGTCGTCCGGCTGAGCCTCTTCCGTCGCGTGTTCCTCAGTCATTCGTGTTCCCCTCCGCAGGACGACGATGCATGGTCGGAATCACGATGATACGTTCTTCCTTGGTCTTCGGATTCCGGACGACAATTTCGCTAAACCCTTGCTCTGTTTGGGATTGCAGCGCGCGCCGCACCTGAAGCGACTCGCGGACCGTTTCCGCCATCGACGGGAACCGGCCCTGTGCCGTGAGATCTTCAAGACTCTCCAAACTACGCTCATCGAAGCTGAACACCACTCGCTTCGTCCTTCCCATCATCTCGCTCCTTGTCCATGTGTCCGAGGTTGCAAATCTGATTCGGCCTATCATCGGAATTGTACACAACGATATCGGACAAGTCAAGCATGCAACATCATATATGATATCTATTGCGCCGTTTGTACGTGATTCGTTGCCGCATCTTCGGCGAACACGACGATTTGTCCACATTCACAGGTTCGTGCCGTATGATGTGAATCCTGAAATGGCAAACGTTATTGGCGCCATTGGTGGCAAATTGGATAATCATATTTATGGGTCTCAGTTGTACACGTAGGTGGTATACTTACTTGCGTTTGTGATTATTGCAAGCATTGGACGAAGCGAGACGATCGAGCGGACTGCCGCAACTCGCAAGACGGTCGATGGCCAGCCTGAGCAGACGGTTCTCCTGGCCATTGCCACGCGAACCTCATTGATTTGCCAACCCCGACAGGCATATTGAGCGGAGTGTCTTTGCCGTCCCACGAGCACGAGTTGCAAGCCGACGAACTTGCGACGAGCCTGTTGCTGGCTTCATGCGATTGGCGCGCGCCGGATGCTGAATGCGACACCAACGCCCGAGTCGGCGGGATCACCCCCCCGCAAGTGCCGATGCGAATCCGCGCGAGAGAGCGATAAGGATCGCCGAAGCCCTTGTTCCGCTCCCGCACGACCGGCGCTACGCCACGGGCCCCGTGGCGGAATCCTGGCCGACTGCCACCGCCAGCAGCGTCAGGTCATCGGTTCTGCCGATCGCCGCAGAATTGCTCCAGGACGCGGCCGAGGTGCGCGAGCACCTCGTCCAAGGGCAAGTGCCGAGCCGCTTGCCAGGTTTCGCCCAGCCGCGGCCGGCCAAACATTTCATCCCGCTCGTTCATCGCTTCGGTCGCGCCGTCGGGCGCCAACAGTAACCAGTAGCCTGCGCGGATCGGAACCGCGTGCGTCCGCGAGTCCACGTCGGCGACGATCCCGAGCAGCAGCCCGGTCGACGGCAGTTCGGTCAAGAGCTGAAAACGAAAACTTCGCAAACGGACCATGTGCGTTGCATTCCCATGTGCCAAAGCGAAGAAGTGGCTGCCGCTGGCAACAGGAACTCCCCACCTCTTAGATTGCTATCGTCTCGTCCCCGATTTGGATGCCCGGCGCAGATTGATTCTTGGTGGTGGCGAGGAAGTTTTCCGGTAATTCTCCTGCGACACCCCGCGGGCTTTATCATACGCACAGTCGGCTCGCTGAACAATCGGGTCGCCCCGGCGGGCACGGCGAATATCTGACGCCGGGAGACACCGGTTGTTTCAAGCCTGAGGCAGATTCGTCCGAGAAGCCGCGTGAGGGTCGAGCCTGACGACGTCTCAGGCGTCGCTCGGTTTTAGATCGCACGGTCTGGAGTCCGGATAGATGACCGGGCACGGCGGGTAGGGGACCGGCGGCAGCGGGGGTGGGGGACAGTAGCCGTAGCGGACGCAGCCGTGTGGGTAATCGTGATATGCCGGCGCACAGCCGGCGACCAACGCCGGGACGACTAGCAAGGCGGCTGCGAAAAGGGGTCGGTTGAACATGGTTGGTCTTTCTGATGTCTCGCGGTAGCCGATGGCAAGGGTGGCGTTCTGCGGGGTTGTGGAAGGCTGGAGGGGCGGAAACTCAATCCGGCACGGGCTCGGGTATCGGTTCCTCGTGCGGTTCCTCGTGCGGGGCGTCGTGCGGGGCGTCGTGCGGGGCGTCGTGCGGGATCGAATCGTGCGGGGCGTCTGTGTACAGGTAGCCCCCGATCGTTCGTTCCAGGCGGGCCAGCGACTGGCGCAACTGGGCCTCCAGCCGGTGGGTGGCGATCTGGAATCGCAGCAGTTGCCGCCAGTTGTCGACCAGTTGCAGGAACGATACCTCGCCGACCTCGTAGGATTGCAGCGATACCTCGAACGTCTGATCGGCTTTCGGAACGATCTCGTCGCGCATCAGGCGCAGCAATTCCTGCTGGCTGTGGACCCGGGCGAACAGATCCTTGACTTCTTCCTGAGTCTGGTCGCGCAGCGAATCGTACTGCCGCGCGCTGGCAACCACCCGCGCCTCGGCTTCCCGCACCCCGGCATCCAGTCGCTTACGGTAGATGGGCAGGTTCATGCCGATGCCCAGCAGGAACGCACTGTCCGTGTCCGGCGAGCCGTTCATCCCATTGTCCGGCATGACCATGCCCATCCACATCCCAGATAACCGAACGTCAGGCAGGTAGTCCAGCCGGGCGAGATCGACATTTCGCCGCTCGCGGATCACGTCGGCCAATTGCGCGTGCAGTTCGGGTCGAGCGGCGATCGCCTGATCGTACAAGCGATGCACGTCGTCGGGAATCTGCTGGGCGGGCAGGTCCTCCAGCGCCCGGACGGGCGTTTCCGGTGACAGGTGCAGCCGGCGAGCCAGACGCGCCTGGGCGGTGGCGAGTTCCTGCTGCAACTGAACCAATTGGTTTTCCAGATCCAGCACTTCCAATTCGGCTCGCAGCACGTCCTGTTGGCTGACCTGGCCGACGCGAAACCGGGCCGCGGCGATCTCCAGCAGACCTTGCAGCAATTCGCGATCGGCCTCGGTGATCTGGAGGGCCTGCTGGACGAAATACAACTCGTAATACGCGATCTTCACCTGTTCGATCACCGCCAATTCGGCAGCGGCCAATTCGGCGCGCGCCCGCTCGGTCTCTTGTTCGGCCGCTTCGGCGCGGGACCGCAATTTGCCGAACCAAGGGATCTGCTGGCTTACGCCCAATTGCATCACCTGTTCCATCTCGCCCATCTGCATGGGCACCAAGTACGGGTTCACCTCCAGCATCGGATCCTGCAGGCTGGCGGCTTGAGGGACGCGCATCGCCGCTGCTTCAATACGTTTGCGCGCCGCGTGGATATCGGGGTTGTGAACTAGGGCGTGAGCGATGTACGTTTCGACCGGCTGCGGGCCGGCCAAGTCGGGCGCCAGTGGGCTCTGGATGTCGATGGGTACCTGCGCGTACCACGTTTCAGCGATGGCGGATTCCATCCGGGCGAAGTCCGGATCGCGGATCTGGTGGGCCGGCGGCGTCGATCGGCAGCCCGCCGCCGACCAAAGCAACGGCAGGCAAGCCGCCAAGTGCCATAGAAGTGCGTCCCTGCACGACATGATGGTCAACCTTTCAGGTAGGTGATTCGGGGAAGGCGTGGGGTGCTCGCGGTCGGGAACTCGTCCCCGCACGGCGCCAACTGTCGTCCTCGCACGGTTGGGCGAGAGGCGAAAAGTCGCCTCCCGCTTCAGTATCTATCGGCAGAGGACGCCAGCACCGCCATCACGCCCATGGCAAAATCTGCAATGCATCGGCGCGCCGATGCTAGCATTGCTGACGCGGATCAGTCGTGGGATCCGCAGCAACCCCCTGAACCGCCGCCACGACCGCCATTATGGCCCGCATGGGCGTGATCCTGGTGGTCCCGCTGCGGCTGCGTTGGCGACGGCTCCTCCAGCCCTGCCTCTTCGGCCTTCAGATGGGCGACGTACAGTTCGTCCACCAAGCGAAAGTACTTCTCGGGGTCGGCAGCGATCTTTTCACTGCACGGCGGGCAGCAGATGTAGATCAGCCGGCCGTCGACGACCACCGGCTGCGGCTTCTCCGGCAACGGCTTGTTCATCACCGGGCACTTCTGCTGGGCCCTGGCCAGATTCGCCCGGACGGTCGACCAATGTCCCGCATCGACCTTGCCGTCCAGACACGCCTTACAGCACAGGTAGCCGGTTTGTCCGGCGATCCGCGCCCGGACTGGCTGGCCGTGCCCGCCCAGCGTTTGGCCGGAAACGGGGCAGATGCGCTGCACCGCGATCAGAAGCTGCTCGCTGTTGGGCGCTTGCTGGTTCGGCGGCTGCTGGCCTCGCGCCGCGGCAACGGCACCCAGCGTGAGAGCCAAAGTTAGCAAAATGGTATGCTGCACGTTTCTTCTCCTTTTGACAACGAGTAAAGACGAAATGGCCTGCCGAACCGGGATCTCACCGCATTCGGGAGGCTGGTGCCGAGTAAGCCACAGAGCCGCGACAACGCCTTCCTTGGATGCATCGCTCCAGGCGATCCTTCCCCCAAATCCAGATTATTTTTTCCCTGCCGGCTTTTCACTTTTTCCAACTTTTTCAAGTTCGAGTGCCGGCTGCTTCACCGGCAACCTCCCCCCCATCCCGACCATCCGCCAGTGTGGTAGGATGTGGCCGGGTACGAGTAGGTGGTGATCGGCGCACCGTAGCCGTGCCCATATCCCCGCGCATCGCGATACCAACCGGCTGACCGATGCCAGCCCGAATAGGTCGGGTAGAATACACCCGGCGAGTGAGTGTAACCTGTGTGGTGGCTCGCTGACCGATGCCCGACAGAGTAGGGGCGGTAGAAACCGTGGCGAGCGTAGGAACCGTGACCGCCAAAACCTCGGTGCGCTGACGCAGGGTACGCCAACGCCATGGCCCCCACCAGAACAGTCGCACCCACGAACCAACGAAATTTACCTGAACGGAACATAGCATCCTCCTTTTTTCTTGGACCGCTGTTATCACACCGCCTCTTCGGATGCCGCCCAGTGGGCGATTGTTCGCGGCGATTCGCAGATTTTTTTCGGCCAATCTCGTGAAGGAACCTGTCACCGGTGGCATCAAAGAAAGAGAAAATGTCTCTGTTTCTGCGTCACTTGGTATGAGGAGAGATGCGATGAAGCGCTTGTGTTTGGCCTGCAAAGTCTTGCCGTTGGCTGTTGTGTTGTTGGTACCCTGCCTATGGCTGGCCGGCGAGCGGCGCGCGAGGGCCTCGGAGCCAGAGGAACCAATTGAGCTGTTCGCGGCAATCGACAGGGGCGATGTCGATGTGCGGCTGATCCCTCGCGACGCGAAGCGTGGCAACGTGCTGATCGAGAACAAGGGGGAGAAGCCATTGACGGTGGAGTTGCCTGGCGCTTTCGCGGCAGTGCGGGCGCAGTTCGGCCTCGGCGGCTTGGGCGGCGGTTTGGGTGGCGGCTTGGGTGGCGGCTTGGGCGGCGGTGGCGCTCAGGGCCTCGGCGGCGGCTTCGGCGGCGTGGGCGGCGTCGGTGGCGGCGGTGCTGGACTGGGCGGCGGCCTGTTCAACGTCGATCCCGGCAAGCTCCGCAGGATCCCGGTCGCAACGGTATGCCTGGAACACGGCAAGCCGGAGCCGCGTCCGCGGATGACCTACAAAATCGTGCCGATCGGATCTTTTACCGACGATCCGGCGGTCACCGAACTCTGCCGATTGGTGGGTAGCGGGCGACTTGACCCGATGGCCGCTCAGGCCGCAGCGTGGCACTTGACCGACGGTATGAGTTGGGCCGAACTGGCCAACAAGATTGGCCGGCGACGGCTGAACGGGGCGACCGAACCTTACTTTACACCGGCTCAGTTGCAAGGTGCCATGCAGATTGCCGCCGCGGCCCGGCAGCGCGCGCAGATGCGTGCTGCTGCACCCGAATCGATGAACCAATGAGTTTTCGGCCATGGTGGAGGGCGGATTTGTGCCCGCATGCGAGCCGGTTCGGGCGGCGCTGGCTTCCCTGCGCTGCGATTTCCGGAGCGGTCCATGGGGTGGTCCTGCTGGCGATGGCAGTTTCGATCCTACCCGGCGGTGGTTCGCGCGTGAAACTGCGGGTCCTCTTCGACACCGCTTCCGCTGAGCGGGACGCACTGGCACTGCTGGGCGAGAGCCACATCCCCGCACCGCCGGATATGAGCATCGAGATTCTGCCGCGCGCGGTACCCGAGATCGCTTACCAACCGGCGGAACTCCAGGTCGCTTTGCTGCGACCGGACCTGGAATCTGCGGGGGACGCGCGGTCTGCCCCTTCATGCGCGGTTTTCTCCGGCATCGAAGTGGCCGCGACGCTCGATGATGCTGTGGACCGCATCGCAGACGCCATTGAGACGCGACTCTCCAGCGAGGATCTGTTCGTGGTCTGGCTGCTGGACGCTTCGCAAAGCATCGTGCACGACCGGATGGATCTGGCCGCACAGTTGGAACGGGCGGTAGAACGGATCGCGCGCAGCGGGGCCGCTTCGCGTCACGAACTGTTTTACGCCGTCATGTCGTACGCCATGTCGACTCATGAGCACCTTGCTCCCACCTCGCAGGGATGCCGCCTTCCCGAGGCGGTCCTGCAGATGCCCGTCGATCCCTCCGGCACAGAGAATGTCTTTGCCGGGATCGAACAGACCATCGCGAAGTACCGCCACCGCTGGAAAGGGCAGATGATGGTCGTGATCTGGACGGACGAATCAGGCGACGATGCGGCGCGCGTCGAGCAGACAGTTCGGAGGTGCCGCGAACAAGAAGTTTCCGTCTACGTGATCGGCCCTTCGGCGGTGCTGGGCGGCGAGACCGGCGTACGGTCTTATGAGGACCCCAAGACGGGGCGGGTTTTTCAGTTGCCCGTTACGCGCGGACCTGATTCGGCTCTGCCGGAACGCTTGAAGCTGGGCTACTGGTTCGCGACCCTGGAATTTGCGGAACTGCCCGGAGGACGGTTCGGCACGCGCGATCTGCCCCGCTGGTATGGAAGCCAAGACGCGGCGGTCGAACAACACCGCTGCTTTGCCGACCTGCAGCGGATGCTGCCCTCTTGGTACGGAGGGGCCGAGCTGGAGGGTCTGGTCTCCGGATTCAGTCCCTACGCGTTGACCCGCCTGGCGCTCGAGACCGGCGGAACGTACATCCTCTTCGATCGGGCGGAGAACCGCGCGCCGTTCCACCTGGACGCCATGCTGCCGTACCTGCCGGACTATCGGTCGGCTGAGGAGTGTTTGGAAGAGGTCCAATCGCATCCGCTGCGCCGGGCGGTGATGGAGGCCGCGCGGGTGACGCGCAGCGCGGATCTGGGCCCGCCGCCGACGATGCTGTTCGGCACACGGGCCGATTTCCCCCCGTACGGATTCATGCGGCTGTACCTGCCCCCGCGGCGATTCGTCGCCCATTTTCGAGCCATGCGCCGGTCGCTGAAGGATCAGGCGGCGCGCAAGGCGAGGGCGGTGGAGCGGGCATTGGCGCATGTGAGCGAACGCGACGTGGTCGAGAACGGCCGCGAGGACGATTACCGCCACGAGCAGTCACCGCGCTGGCGTGCATGGTACGACCTGACGCGCGGCCGATTGTTGGCCACCAGCGTCCGCCTGGAGGAGTATAGCTTGGCCTGCGACGCGGTACTGGAACCGGGATTTCTGGACGGCACGACGAATCATCTGATCCTCGTTCCCTCCGTGGAAATGAGGTCCGACGGGAGCTTTCAGCGCCGCGCAGCCGAAGCCCAGCGGTTGTTGGCCCGCTGCGTTGACGAGCACCGGGACACCCCCTGGGCTTGGCTGGCACAGCGCGAACTGGACTACCACCTGGGAATCGCGATCCGGCAACTGTCGCTGACGCCCGGAATCATGCTTTCCACACCGGCCCCGGCGGCCGATTTGCCCCGACTGTAGTCAGCCCGTGGTTGTCCATGCGTTGAGTACGGTGGCTCCCGTCAAAGGATGTTGTCAAGGGCGGGCTGGCCCAGCAGTTCGGCGAGCGTCCGGAGCGCCTCGCTGGCATCCGGCCCCGTTGCGCTCAGCAGCAGCTGTTCGCCCTGCATGGCGCCCAGAAGCATCAGCCCGAGGATGCTGGCGGCGCTCTCCACCCGATCGTCTATCTGCACCCTCACGTCCGCTTCGAAACGGCTGGCCGCACTCGCCACCGCGGCGCAGATGCGCATGTGAAGACCGTTGGCGGCGGCGACCGTGACCACGCGCTGAACGGTCTCGGACCGATCCCGCGAATCGCGTCCAAGCGCTCGGCCCTCGGCGAGATGATCAGGCAGTTGGACCGCGATTGGGGACCGCGTTCCAAGACGCGATTGCCTCGGGGCATCCACGCACATGCTGGTTCTCCTTGTGAAAGGGTCAAAAGAGGGGCGGCCGTCGATAGCCGCCGATCGCGAAACCGGCGGGTATCGAGCGAGCCGCAGGGCAGCGACGGCGCTGGGATTCGATGCTTGGCGCCGCACAATCCTTCCGAGAAGAATCGCATTCTCCGGGAAGACCGCTCAATGACAACAGCCGCCCCCGCCGTCCGGGGCGGGGCTGCGATGCGCGGGTGAAGCGATTCGGTCGGTGGCTGCCGGCGCGCTGTACGCCGGCGCAGGGGCGCCGGCCGCGGTCGATGCCGGGCTGGCTGCCGGCGCGCTGGCCGCTGCAGCGGTCGGTGCGCCGTATGCGGGAGAACTCTCGCCCGCCGGCGCCGGTGCGCCATAAGCCGGTGCACCACCGGGCGCCGGCGAGCTGTAGGCCGGGGAAGGGCTCTGGGGTACCGGTGCGCTGTACACCGGTGCCGCACTTCCGGCGCCGGGCTCGGCGGCGCCGTAGGCGGTACTTCTCGGCGCACGGTTGCCGGAGTGGCAACCCGCTGAAGCCACCGATGCGAGGGCCAGCAATGCGATCCGCAACAGCATCCTTTTCATGGCACATCTCCTTCTGAAGAGACTCAAAACGAACCCCTGGTGATCTGCAATACGTGTTTCGCAGCCATCTGTTGCGCTAGCGTGACCCGTCGCGCAGGACATCCGTCAAGGCGACAGCGGGCGTCAGACCGCGCCCCGGGGCTCGGCGCGATGCCGAGCCGGGACGCCGGACCTGAAGGATAACCGCTGAGGTCTGGGGGGTGCGGCGGATCACTCGTGGGATCCGCGACCTCCTGAACTGCCGCCGCAACCGCCGCCGCAGCCGCCGCTGTGGCCCGCATGGACGTGATCCTGGTAGTCCCGCTGCGGCTGCGCCGGCACCGGCTCCTCCGGCCCTGCCTTTTCGGCTTTCAGATGGGCGACGTACAGTTCGTCCACCGTGCGGAAATATTTCTCGCGGTCGGCAGCAATCTTTTCACTGCACGGCGGGCAGCAGATGTAGATCAGCCGGCCGTCGATGACCACCGGCTGCGGCTTCTCCGGCAACGGCTTGTCCATCACCGGGCATTTCTGCTGGGCCTTGGCCAGATTCGCCCGGACGGTCGACCAGTGCCCCGCATCGACCTTGCCGCTCAGGCACGCGCTGCAGCAGAGGTAGGCGGTTTGTCCGGCGATCCGCGCCCGCACCGGCTGGCCGTGCCCGCCCAGCGTTTGGCCGGAAACGGGGCAGATGCGCTGCACCGCGATCAGTAGCTGCTCGCTGTTGGGCGCTTGCTGGTTCGGCGGTTGCTGGCCTCGCGCCGCGGCAACGGCACCGAGCGTGAGAGTTAAGGTAAGCAAAATGGTATGCTGCACGTTTCTTCTCCTTTTGATGAAGAGCCAAGACAGGATGGCTTGCGAATCGCGGCACCCCCAAACAAGGGGATGTCAAGCAAGCCACAGGGTTGCGACGATAGGGTTCGATGCATCGGACCAGGGGATCCTTCGCGTAAATCCAGATTTCTTCAGAGTCCGTTCTGATACAAGGGGGTCGACAGATAGCGCTCGCCAAAGCTGGGGGCGATCGTCACGATGACTCGGCCGCGATACTCGGGTCGAGCCGCGACGAGCGCAGCCGCTGCGACGTTGGCCCCGGTGCTGATGCCGCCCAGGATGCCTTCTTCCCGGGCCAGTCGCCGAGCCCACGCAAAGGCCTCGTCGTTGGTCACCGTCTCGACCCCGTTGACCAAGCTGGTGTCGAGGTTCGCAGGAATGAAGCCGGCTCCGATTCCCTGGATCTTGTGCGGGCCAGGCTTGCCACCCGAAATCACCGGCGAGTCGGCGGGTTCTACGGCAATCGCCTGGAACGCAGGTTTCCGCGGCCGGATGTACCGGGTCACCCCGGTAATCGTCCCGCCTGTGCCCACGCCGGCCACGATCACGTCGACGCGACCTCCGCTGTCCTCCCAGATCTCTTTGCCCGTCGTCTGCTCGTGGATGGCCGGATTGGCAGGGTTGTCAAACTGCTGAGGAATCCAGCTATTCGGGGTAGCGTCCGCCAGTTCTTTGGCACGAGCGAGCGCACCTGGCATCCCATCCTTGGTCGGGGTCAGCACGAGTCTGGCCCCCTGGGCGGCCAACAGTTGCCGCCGCTCGACACTCATCGATTCCGGCATGGTCAGCGTCAGGTGGTAGCCTTTGGCTGCGGCCACAAAGGCCAAGGCGATCCCCGTGTTGCCACTGGTCGGCTCGATGATCTGGGTTTCCGACGTCAGAATCCCCGCCGCTTCGGCGGCTTCGATCATGGCCCGCCCAATACGGTCCTTGACGCTGGAATACGGATTGAAGAACTCCAGCTTCAACAGTACCGTGGCGTGCTCGGGCGGAATGCACCGGTTCAGCTTCACCAGCGGTGTGTTGAAGGTGGTCTCGACTACGTTTGCATAGGTTTTCGCGTGTGACATTTCGATCCTCCACGTTTGACTTGGATGCACCGGACGGCGCGTTTCTTCATGCTGCGTCGGAGAATTTCTTCGCCGACGGTCGACAGGTGTCATTTCGCGGGATCGCCGTCAGTGACAGCCGCCTCCCGCCGTGGCCGGGGCCGGGGCGCGGTAGGTGCCCGAAAAGCTGCTCGGCGCACTCTTGCCCGATTGGCAGCCGGCCACAACGGTCAACGCACAGGTCAGCAACGCGATCCAAAGGAACATTCTTTTCACAGGAATTCTCCTTGTTAACGAGCGGAAAAGCGGTTCCATCAAGATCCGCAACTCATGCGGTCGAAGGCCGCGGCCTGCCGCCGGAGCCTTTGCGCGGATCGGACTGGGGAAGCGGACCGCAAGGTGTCCGCTCGCCACCATCGCCGTACCGACTGTTGCACTTGCTCGATCAACCGCGGCAGCACGCCACCGTACGCGACGTATGCGCCCACGCCGCACACGTGCTGGCGCAGGCCGATCCGCTCGGTGTCCTGTGCCCCGTAGAGCCACACGTTCTGCCCCGGGTGGGAAAACGTCAGCTTGCAGGCAATCAGCCAACCGCTTTCGTACGGCAGTTCCGCATGGATCAAGATCAGGTCGGGCTGGAGGCGGTTGATGCGGGACGGAACGCTCGCAGCGCACCTCGCCCGCTCCACCGCCACCCCCTCCTCGGCGAGCATCTCCTGCAGACGGGCATACACGTCGTCGCGGGATTCCACGACCAGTATCACGGGTATCTTTTCCAATAAGTTTTCGAACATTGTCAATTCATCCTTGCAAACTGTGGTCTTCAGGAAGGTCAAGTCGCATTGCCCGAGGCTCGTCCACCGCCGTCGCCGGGAGCAAGAACTGCCAGCCGACCGTTGCGGGAGTCGAAGAGCACGCGAATCGTCCAACGGAGCGCAGTGGCGTCATTCGGCGGCGGCGGATGGAAAAGTCCGCGGCAGGCGAGCGTCCGCCCCGAGACCATCAAAGTCGATAGCGGCAGAGAAGGCTGCAGACCTCCGGAGCGGAGACCGTGCGTGCGGAACCGGCATTTGAACGGACGGTTGCGATGCTCCCAGGAAGCACTCCCGCGATTGTCGGAAGCGCGATACCGATGGCAACGGCACGGCAGGAAAAGAAAAATTCGAGGGCGGGATCGGAGATAGAATCGCAAGAAGCGGCGCAAGCTGTGCAGGAACTGCAGCAGTGGGCGCCCGCGTCCCGGTCGCCCGAGCAGCAGTCGAGTTGCGATAACACGGACCGAGCGGCGCTGACCGCCGGGGCGCAACAACACGCCCTGCTGCTGACGCCGCGCGGGTTCCCGTCGCCGACCTCGCACCAGCAGGCCGACAGCAACGGCTGGGACGGTAGCAGCACCGCTATCAACAGCGCCGGGATTCTCACTTTGTGTCTGACGGTATCGATCATCGCATCCTTGCTTCGATCCGGGTTGATTCCGTTACGTCTGTCGCTGTTGTCGACAAGCCACGTTCGATGAGTGAAACGAAAAATGAGAAAAGGCTCGCCGCGTCAGCAGGCGACGAAACTCCAACTCAAGCTTCGGTCACCGGTGCGGACAGCCAGGTTAGATGCAGCGACACCGGCGATTCTTCGCAACAATTCGAGAATTTTCCGGAGGACAGTCCGTGGAAGGCTCCACTCCGTTCCCGTCCTCTAGCTTGTGTCCGTCCGGAAATCCCTCTTGGCTTGGTGTTTCCGGGGCCACGACCGCATCACTTTGGCTTGAAGATTGCGTCCAGCGGGTTCATTTTCGAGTGTACCACCCGGAACGGGGTACGCAGCAGCGAGTATTGCGACAGGCGGGCGCAGCAGCGATCGGAACGTTGCTCGCGAATCTGGACGTGCTCGATCTGATCCAAGCTCCAGACGTTGCCGCCGATGTTCCACCGGTGAGCCTGAACCAATTTGCAGCCGCAAATGGGGCGCCAAGGGTAAGAGCCTTTTTTGACAGAGCCTAGATTTCTGTTTAGTGCGAAGTAGGTCCCAAAGGAATCCATAGACGCTTCCCATTCTATGACCGACGCGTCTCCCAACGGAGCTTGATCTCTTGGGTCCAGCAATACAGCACCGGGACGACGAACATGGTCAAGATGGCGATGGTCATCCCGCCGAACACGGGAATGGCCATGGGAATCATGATGTCCGACCCGCGGCCGGTGGACGTCAGCACCGGCAGCAGGGCCAACAGGGTGGTGGCGGTGGTCATCAGCATGGGGCGGATACGGCGGCGTCCGGCTTCGACCGTGGCCGCGCGGATGTCGGCCACCGACAACGACGCCTCCCCCGCCGCGGGCGTTCGGCGGCGTTTGAGACTGTTGTCCAAGTAGGTGGTCAGCACCACGCCGTCGTCGCTGGCAATGCCGAACAACGCCAAGAACCCGACCCAAATCGCCACGCTCAGGTTGATCTCGTGCATGCCGAACAGGTCCCGCAGATTGACCCCGAACACCGCGAAGTTGAAAAACCAGGGTTGGCCATACAGCCAGATCATCAAGAATCCTCCCGCCCAGGCGACCGCAACCCCGCTGAACACCAGCGCACTGGTCACCGCCGAGCGGAACTTCAGATAAAGGACCATGAAGATCAAGAACAGCGCCAAGGGAACGACGACGGACAACGTGCGGGCGGCTCGGAGCTGATGCTCGAAGTCTCCGGCAAAGCGATAGCTCACGCCCGTCGGCAGGACGAATTCGCCGGCGGCAATCCGGTCGTCCAGATACTGCCGGCATGCTTCCACCACGTCGACGGGAGCGAATTCGGGGTGACGGTCGAAAATGATATACGCGACCAGGAAGGTATCTTCGCTCTTAATGACTTGCGGTCCGCGGACGTAGCGGATCTCGGCGAGTTGTTCCAGCGGGATTTGGCTGCCGTCGGGCGTGGGGACCAGCACGCGGCCGAGTGTTTCGATCTCGTCGCGCAGTTCCCGCAGATAGCGGACGCGAACGGGGAACCGTTCGCGGCCTTCGACCGTGGTCGTGACGGTCCGCCCGCCGATGCCCACCTCGATCACATCCTGCACGTCCTTGATCATCAGGCCATAGCGGGCGATGGCATCGCGGTCGATGTCGATTTCCAGGAACGGTTTTCCGATGACCCGGTCGGCCAGCACCGCTTCCGCCCGCACGCCGGGCACCTCTTTCAGGAACCGTTCGATTTCCAGGGCGACATTCTCGAGCGTTTCCAGATCGGGCGCGCGGGCGATGACGCCCATCGGGGCTCGCATGCCCGTCTGCAGCATGACCAGCCGCGTTTCGATCGGCTGCAGCTTCGGGGCGTCGGTGGTGCCGGGAATGGCGGCGACTCGGGTGATTTCCTGCCAGATGTCGTCCGGGCTGCGAATGTGGTCCCGCCACTGGCGAAATGGGCGGCCGAAGGGGTCTTCGATCAAATGGCCGTCTTCGTCGCGGGCGAACTCCTCCTTTTCGGCGTCGTATCGGAAGCGGAGTTGGCGGCCGGCGGGGTCGGTCACGTACTGGGTCTTGTACTCGATGATCGTTTCGATCATCGAAATCGGGGCCGGGTCGAGCGGACTTTCCGCCCGGCCCAGCTTGCCCACCACCGATTCAATCTCGGGGATCTGAGCCAGCCGCCGGTTCTGGTAGGCCATCACTTCCATCACCTCGCCGATGGAAGCATGCGGCATCGTGCTGGGCATCAACAGGAACGAACCCTCGTCCAGAGCCGGCATGAACTCGCGTCCCAGACCGGGGAAGGTGTCGCGCAGAGCGGCCCAGGGGCGCGTTTCCCGAATGCGGTCCGGGTCGAGCCCCAGCATTCCACCCGCCACCGGGATGAAACCGAACACGCCTTCGAACCCCAGCCAGATCATGATGCCGGTAAGGACCACGACGGCCGGTGCCGTGAGAAACAACTTCTTGCAGGCCAGCGCGCCGCGGAGCACGGGTACATAAATCACGTGCCGCAACAGTTGGAAGAAGCCCAGCAGGGCGGCAATCATGCCACCGACGAAAATCAAGTTTCGCGACATTCCTGCTTCCCCACCGAGCGGCAGCCACTGGGACGTCAGCAGGATGCCCACCAACGCGATGGCCGCCGCGATCGCCAGGAACGCGCCGAACCGATCGAGGGCCGCCGGGCTCAGCCGGGCGGTTCGTTCGGCAAATGCTCGCACCGGTCGCGTTTCGACACCCAGACGATATGTGGCCAACGCCACGAGGATCAGCCCGACCCACCAAGCAACCAGGAATCCCAGCACGGCTCCCGCAACGAGCAGCCCGACCAGCAGCAGGCGCCGCACCTGCCGCGAGTCGACTCGCCCGGTAAACAACGTATAGGCCATCGGCGGGATGACGGCCAAGGCGACGATGACCGCACCGCCCAGCGCAAATACCTTGGTGAAGGCCAGCGGCCGAAACAGTTTGCCTTCGGAACCCATCATCGCGAAGACCGGCAGGAAACTGATGATCGTCGTGATAACCGCGGTCACTACCGCCCCGGACACCTCGCCGGTGGCGCCGAACACCACATCGCGCGGGTTGTCTTCCGGGCCGGCTTCCTCGAGCCGCTTGAGGATGTTCTCCGTGACGATCACTCCCATGTCGATCATCGTGCCAATGGCAATCGCGATTCCCGACAGCGCCACAATGTTCGCATCCACGCCGGCCTGCTTCATGGCGATGAACGCCATCAGCACCGCCAGCGGCAACACGGCGCTGATCAGCAGGGAACTCCGCAGATGCGCCACCAGAACGATCACGACGATGATCGTGATCAGGATCTGTTCGGACAACGCGGTGCCCAGCGTGCCCAGCGTTTCATAGATCAAGCCGGTGCGGTCGTAGAAGGGCACGACGGTCACTTGGCTGATGTTGATCCACTCCGGCCATTGGTCGCGGGGCGTGCGGGTCAGCCAGTCCAGCCACGCCGAATGGTTCAACTCGGGGCTCGGCGTTTCCGCGCGTTGGGATTCCGGTTCCGGATTCCCCGTGTCCTCAACGTTCGCTCGGGCCCGATCCTTCGGAACAGCTTTCTTCGCAAGCAACTCCGGAAAATCGGGGTCACCGAATGCCTCGAATCCATGTTCGGCGGCGAATGTCTCCACTTCCTTCCGCGTGACACGGCGGTAATCGATCACGGCCTTGCGGGGCAAGCCCGGTGCAAACTCCTCGATCTGGGCCTTGACGTGTTCGATCGCCGCCAGCGGATTGTACCCGTAGCGGACCGTCACGATCCCGCCGACCGCCTCGGCGCCTGCTTTGTCGAGCACGCCGCGCCGCAACGCCGGCCCCAGCGTCACCTTGCCGACGTCGCGAAGACGGATCGGGACGTTGTCGTTGACGGTGACAACCGAGTTTTCCAGATCGCGGATGCCCTGAAGAAACCCCAACCCGCGGATGACGTATTCCACGCGGTTGACTTCGACCGTCCGCGCCCCGACGTCGAGGTTCGACATGCGAACGGCTTGGAAGACATCGTCCAACCCGACGCGGTGGGCTCGCATGGCGTCCGGGTCGACGTCGATCTGGTACTCCTGCACGAACCCGCCGATGGAGGCCACTTCACTGATCCCCTCTGCCGAGAGCAGCGCGTACCGCACGTACCAGTCCTGCACGGTTCGCAACTCGTACAGGTCCCAGCCGCCGATGGGACGACCGTCCGGATCGTGGCCTTCCAGCGTGTACCAAAATACCTGCCCCAAGGCGGTGGCGTCCGGGCCCAGCGCCGGCTGCACCCCTTCGGGCAGCGTGCCCGCCGGCAGGCTGGCCAGCTTTTCCAAGATCCGGCTGCGCGACCAGTAGAAGTCGACGTCCTCCTGGAAGATCACCGAGATCGTCGAGAAACCGAACATCGAGAAGCTGCGGATCGTCTCCACGCCCGGAATGCCCAGCAGCGAAACGGTCATCGGGTAGGTGATCTGGTCCTCGACGTCCTGCGGGCTGCGGCCAGTCCACTCGGTGAACACGATCTGCAGGTTCTCGCCGATATCGGGAATCGCGTCGACGGGAACGGGATCCCGCGGCAAGCCCCACAGGTTCCAGTCGAACGGCGCGACCATCACCCCCCACGCCACGATCAGCAGCACCGCCAGCACGACAATCAGCCGATTGTCCAGGCAGAAGCGAATCGCGCGATCCAGCAGCGAGAGTTGGTCGGAGTCGCCCATGGTGAAATCCAAGTGTCGAAGTTCAACTCCCGTGACGATGCTCGTCCGGATGATCGGTGTCCAGGTCGAACTGTTCGCGCACGCGGCGGAGGTCGCGAGCCAGACTGTCCAACACGCGTCGAGCGTCGCTGGCCCGTTTGATCTGCCCACCCTCGACGGCATCATTGCGCAGCAGCATGTGCAGTTCGTTCCAGACCATGCTGGCGTGGCCTGTCAGCCGTTCGCCTTCCACCTGATCCAGGGCCTGGCCGAATTGGCGGAACGACTCCCGGATGTGCGGCACGTGCTCGCGGCGCACAGCCCACGCCACCTCGGCAGCGGCCTCCTCGAGAGCGCGGAACTGTTGCGCCACACTCGCCGGTAGAGGCATCGGGTCAGCGGGCGCTTCCGGCATGGCTTCGTCATGGTCATCGTCATGGTCGTGGTCGTTGCCATGATCATGGTCGTGATCGTGCCCGGCCACCGGCCCGCCCTCCGGGCTGAGCATGCTCGGCCGCGCCTGCAGTTGGATCGCGCTGTCGATCTTCATATTGC
>SKKK01000236.1 GCA_007121535.1 Planctomycetaceae bacterium
CCATGTACCGCAACGACTTGTACACCGGCACCCATTTGTTGTGTCCGAAGAAGACGGGAGCCTCTTCCGCCTGCAACTCGGGCAGCAACGTTTCGATCAGCGAGGGGTCTTTGCGGAACAACGCCATCAGCCCATCGGTGATGGCGTCCAGCGTCACCCGCCGCTCGTCGACGCCGAAGAACCGCGAGGCGAACCGCTTGGCAACAGCTTCGTTGTCGCCATCGGGATCCTTCGGGTCCGCCAGCGTGGCCGACGTTCCGATGCAGACCACATCGTCGGGAAGCCGATCAATCCCGGCATCACCGGATGCAGCTTGCCGCCTGCGGCCATATGCTGGATCGAGTCGCCTTTGGCAAACGCCTCGGACAGCGACACATACGGACCTTTGACCAGCGGGATATCCAGCGACGACGACCGCTCGAGCAACTCCTTCGACTGCGACTCCATCTGCGGGTCCGACAGCGGAAACTCCGAGAAAATGTAACGCAGGAACTCGTCGCAAACCGAATGGGCGAATTGAACCGGGTTGATGGGCATGGTGGTCAGTTGGTAGTTGGCAGTTGGCAGTGGTCGGAGGTCAGTTGTCAGTTGTGCCCCTTGATTATCGCCGTATTCCATGCGGCTTGGAAATGCTGGAGGATTCTTCGGAGACGAGTCGGGGGGAAGTACATCCCGTCTGGATTCGGGATCAGGCCACGGGCGAACCGCCTGAGCCTTCCGTTTGCTTGGTGACGATGGAGCACGATGCCAGATTGTCCGCTGGAAGAAGGTCTGATAGGTTATATTGGGTAATGACCGAAATCTATCGGCGTTCGGATGACTTGGATGCTGATGTGGTCCAGTGCCTAGCTTGGACTAGATTATACGCAAGAAAGAACTGGAGGATTCCAATGACCGTGTTGGCAGGCGATCTCGAGCAGTTTGTCCAACAAGAAATCAGCAGTGGCCGCTTCCCGAACCGTGAGTCGGTTGTGGCCCACGCGTTACGTCTGTTGCAGCGAGACCGCGACGAGGCGGTGGTCGGCATCCGTTTGGGCTTAGATGACGTCGCCGCTGGGCGCGTGCAGCCGCTACGCGATGCCATGGCCGATCTCCGCCATGAACTCGAGGTACCGCGCGACGAATGACCTATCGCGTCGTCCTCACCGCCAATGCCAAAGGCGATCTGCGTACCTATTACCGGCATGCGGCCGAGCACGTACCGGTTACAGCGCTCCGATGGCTGAGCCGATTCGAAGCAGCGCTCGCCACACTAGCCGTCAACCCCCAGCGCTGCAGCCTCGCTCCCGAAAACGATTCCGTGGACGAGGAAATCAGGCACTTCTTGTTTGGAAAGCGCGGCACCAGCGTGTTCCGCGCGCTGTTCATGATCGCCGAAGGTGAAGTCCGCGTGCTGCATATTCGACGGGCCGTGATGGATACAGCCACGCGCGACGAACTCTACGGATGAACCGTCGGCGCTGCGAAGAAACGGAAAAAAGGCGAGACAGGCATTTTTCGTACGGCGATCGCAGAAAGATTGGGGGCTATGGGAGGGGGGTAAAGAAGGGCAAGAATATTTTTTGGCAAGAATATTGGGGGGGAACGGCATAGAGCTCTTTGTCGCTATCGCGTCCTTCTGGATCTCTGATCTGTCATCTTCTCCATCTGCCCTCGAAAAAATTTTCTTGCCACCAAATATTCCTGCCACCCTCCCTGTCATGCCAAACCGCCAAGGCCAGCGTGGCGGGTTGCCAGGCCAGATGTTCCTGCTGGCTCCACGGCAACTTGGCTTCGGTCCAATCGACCGTTGGCTGCTCAACCAATCACGAGCCCAGATCGGTGAATTCCTTGATTCGTCGGTCACCAACCACCGCCGGACGAACATCCTCGGCCAGACCACCCGTTTGCGGCGTCCGGCTCCAGCCGCACCAAGACGTACAAGTGGTTGCACCTGGCCGCGAAACCGCAGACACTCGCGGCGAAACACTCAGAGAGCGCCTGCAACCGGTCTTCGATCCACTGCAGGCGGTGTTCAAATCCCTCGCTGCACAGAAACGCCCGCCGTCAGCAGCGTAAAGGCATTGGTAGTAACGAGTTACGTGTATATCCATGAGTTGGCCACGCCCCGTTGTCATCGCGAATCCTCCCGCTTTGGAAATGCACCACGACCATGATGATTCCTTCCCACGCGCCAACTTACACGCGAAAAACACGCGAAAAATGCCTGTCCTTTTCGCCGAAGTCGTCCCACCGTCGCCCTTCCAGAACTTGCGCACACAGTCGCGGTACTTGCCGTTCCACTCCGTCCAGCCGATCGGGAAATTCCCAACTTGATAGCCCCCCGGCCCGATATCCCAAGGCTCGGCGATGAGTTTGACTTGCGACAGGATCGGATCCTGGTGGATGATGTCGAAAAACGCGCCCAGTTTGTCCACCTCGTGCAACTCCCGCGCCAAGGCGCTGGCAAGATCGAACCGAAAGCCGTCGACGTGCATCTCGGTCACCCAGGAACGCAAGCTGTCCATGATCAGTTGCAACACGTGGGGACAAAGCATGTTCAACGTGTTGCCGCAACCGGTGTAGTCCATGTAATGACGCTCGTCGCCGGCCACCAGCCTGTAGTAACCGGCATTGTCCAACCCCCGGTAGACGAGCGTAGGGCCCAGTTGATTGCCTTCAGCCGTATGGTTGTAGACGACATCCAAGATTACTTCCAACCCGGCGGCGTGTAGCGTCTTGACCATCGCCTTGAATTCGCGAACCGAGTCGGCAGCCGTCCCGGAAACGCAATACTTCCGTGTGGGAGCAAAAAAACCGAGCGTGTTGTAGCCCCAATAATTGCTCAGTCCGCGTTCGATCAGATGACGGTCCTCAAGAAAGTAATGGATGGGCAGAAGCTCCACTGCGGTGACCCCCAGCTCGGTCAAATAGCGAAGCGAGGCATCACTGGCCAGCCCGGCGTATGTTCCGCGCAACTCCTCCGGGACATCGGGCTTGAGTCTGCTGAAGTTACCACCGAGCATGACGAAGAGCGGAAAACCGATCATCAACCGCAAAACAAAAAAGTTTGTGCCGCGTCTCGCAGCACACCCCCTTCAGGAAAATCGATTGCATGCTGCATCCAGTATCCCCATGTCTCGCGAAGACAGCGTGAAGCTGTCGCGACGAGTTGACGCTGCGCCCTTTGGCGGGTTTAATTCTACTTTCAGACAATGCACACGCAAGTAGGAAGGCAGTCGAATCGTATGGAACGGGGCAGTGAAAGATCTTTTTACGTCGAGCAACCGCATGCGATGGCGGCGGACGACGTGTTCGCAAGATTGGATAGCTCCGCGGATGGGCTGTCGGCCGAGGAAGCCGCGGAACGCCTGAAAACCGTCGGCCCCAACCGGCTGCCGTCGGCGGCGAAAGAGGGGTTGCTAAGACGTATCTTCAAACATTTCCACGACTTGTTGGTCTACATCCTGCTCGCGGCGGCGGTCGTCACCATGGGGCTCGGGCACTGGGTCGACACTGGCGTGATTCTAGCGGTGGTGCTGATCAACGCCATCATCGGTTTCATCCAAGAGGGCAAGGCCGAGCAGGCATTGGAAGGCATCCGCAAGATGCTCTCGCTGCACGCGCACGCTCGACGCGATGGCCAATGGGTGGAGGTCGAAGCCGACGATCTGGTGCCGGGCGACATTGTGCGGTTGCGTTCGGGCGACCGGGTGCCCGCGGATGTGCGTTTGGTCGAGGCCGTCAATCTGCGCATCGAGGAATCGGCACTGACCGGCGAATCGGTGCCGACCGAGAAACGCGCCGAGCCCGCCGAGTCCCAAGCGGGACTCGGCGACCGCCACAGCATGGCCTACTCGGGTACGATGGTGACTGCGGGCCGGGGGGAAGGCGTGGTCGCCGCCACCGGTCCTGCCACGGAGTTGGGCCGCATCAACAAGATGATCGCCGACGTCGAAAAACTGGCCACGCCGCTTACCCGTCAGATGAACCGCTTCGGCAAGATTCTCGCAGTGGCCATAGTCGGTCTGGCCGGGCTGTTGTTTGTCGTCGGCCGCCTGCTGCACGATTTCACGCTGGACGAGTTGTTCCTGGCAGCGATCGGTTTTGCTGTGGCAGCGATCCCCGAAGGTCTGCCAGCCATCCTGACCATCACGCTGGCACTGGGCGTCCAGCGGATGGCGCGGCGCAATGCGATCACCCGCAAGCTGAATGCCGTCGAGACGCTCGGATCGGTCACGGTCATCTGCTCGGACAAGACCGGCACGCTGACCCGAAACGAAATGACCGCCCGGCACGTGGTCACGCCGGAGGGCCGCTACGACGTTGCCGGGACGGGCTACGAACCCAAGGGCGAGATTACTCGCGACGACCGACCAGCGCCGCTGGACCAACACGCGGACCTGAAGGCGCTGATCGAGGTCATGGCGATGTGCAACGATTCGGAGATCGGCCAGGAGGACGGTCAATGGAAGGTCACCGGCGAGCCGACCGAAGGAGCGCTGCGGACGTTGGCCCGCAAAGCCCAGTTCGACGAACAGGACTTCGAACGGATCGCCGTGATTCCCTTCGAATCGGAAAACAAGTTCATGGCCACGCTGCACCGCGTGCCCGGGGGCGGTCGGCGGATCTTCCTGAAGGGCGCCCCGGACCGCTTGCTGGACCGGTGCAGCGCTCAGCGGACCGCCGAGGGCTCCACTGCAGACCTGGACGTTTCCCGGTGGGAGCAGCAGATCGAGGAGTTGGGCGACCAGGGGCTGCGCGTTTTGGCCGCCGCGGTGCGCGATGTGGGCGACGACAAAGATGACCTGGATCTGGAGGACCTTCAGCAAGACATGGTGTTCCTGGGGCTGGTCGGGATCATCGATCCGCCGCGCCCCGAGGCGATCGAGGCAATCGAGATCTGTCACCAGGCGGGGATTTGCGTCAAGATGATCACCGGCGACCATGCCGGCACCGCCAAAGCGATCGGCCGCGAGATGGGGATCGGCGACGGCCAGCATGCGGTGACCGGTGAGGAATTGGAAGACGCCTCGGAGGACGACCTGCGGCGTCTGGTCCGCGAGAACGACATCTTTGCCCGCACCAGCCCCGAGCACAAACTGCGTTTGGTTGAAGCGTTGCAAGCCAACGGGGAAGTCGTGGCGATGACCGGCGACGGCGTGAACGACGCCCCGGCGCTGAAGCGTGCCGACGTAGGCGTCGCGATGGGCGTCAAAGGCACCGAAGCGACGAAAGAAGCCGCTGACATCGTCCTGGCGGACGACAACTTCACCTCGATCGAGCGCGCGGTCGAGGAAGGCCGAACGATCTACGACAACCTGCGCAAAGCCATCGCGTTCATCCTGCCGACCAATGGCGCCGAAGCGTTGGTCGTTCTGACGGCCATCGTGCTGGGATTCGTTCTGCCGCTGACCCCCGTCCAGATCTTGTGGGTCAATATGGTGACCGCCGTCACGTTGGCGCTTGCGTTGGCGTTCGAGCCGGCGGAACCGGGGCTGATGCGCCAGCCGCCGCGCAAGCCCGGAACGCCGATCCTGGACAGTGTCCTGCTCTGGCGAATCGGCTTCGTATCGATCCTGATCGGCGGCGCGACGATGGCCGTGTTCCTGATCGAAAAGCGATTCGGACTGCCCCTCGAATTGGCGCGCACCCTGGCCGTCAATACCCTGGTGTGCAGCCAGGCTTTCTATCTGTTCAACAGCCGCTACCTGCG
This sequence comes from Planctomycetaceae bacterium, assembly GCA_007121535.1. Taxonomy (GTDB): domain Bacteria; phylum Planctomycetota; class Planctomycetia; order Pirellulales; family Pirellulaceae; genus SKKK01. The sequence goes on from SKKK01000236.1 coordinate 5,696, forward strand.
CGAGTCCAGCCTACCCGTGGCCCGATTGCTGGCCAACAAAGTTGCCTGGCTGAGCGTGGGCCTGCTGGCTGTCTTGCAACTGGTGTTCGTCTATGCTCCCTTCATGCACCATTGGTTCGGGTCGGCTCCACTGACGCCGCGGCACTGGCTGATTCCACTGGGGGTGGGGGTCGGCGTGTTCCTGTTGGTCGAACTGGAAAAGACGATCGTCCGCCGATGGTGGACGCCGGTGATCGAAGACAAGGGAGCATCGGCATGAGTCCGCTCACGTGGCTTGGCATCCTGTTCTGTCTCTCGCAATCGGCGATGCTTTCCGGCCTGAACCTGGCGCTGTTCTCGCTCAGCAAGCTGGAACTGGAGGTGGAAAGCAAGAAGCGGAACCCTCGCGCCGAGCGGATCTTGCGTTTTCGCAGGGACGCCAATTTCGCCCTGGTCACCATCCTGTGGGGCAACGTCGGCGTCAACGTGCTGTTGGC
>SKKK01000650.1 GCA_007121535.1 Planctomycetaceae bacterium
CCGATCCGCAAGCTGGTCGCCAGCATCGACGAAGACGACTGGCAGGAAGTCGAGATCATCGGCTGGCTGTACCAGTTCTACATCTCGGAGAAGAAGGATCAGGTGATCGGCAAAGTCGTCAAGAGCGAGGACATCCCCGCCGCCACCCAGTTGTTCACCCCGAACTGGATCGTCAAGTACCTGGTCCAGAACAGCCTCGGTCGGCAGTGGATGGCGACGCACCCCGATTCGCCGCTCGGGGACCAGATGGAGTATTACATCGAACCCGCCGAGCAGACGCCCGAGGTTCAGGAGCAGCTCAAGGCGATCACGCCCACCGAATTGAACCCCGAAGAACTGACGCTACTGGACCCGGCCTGCGGGTCGGGACACATTCTGGTTGAAGCCTACGATCTGCTGAAAGCCACCTACCAGGAACGAGGCTACCGGGCCCGAGAGATTCCAAGGCTGATCCTGGAGAAGAACCTGTACGGTCTGGAGATCGACGACCGAGCCGCCCAGCTTGCGGCCTTCGCGTTGATGATGAAGGCACGAGCAGATGACAGGCGAATCTTCGATTCCGAGGTGAAGCTGAACGTCATGGCGATCCAGGACAGCAAGGGGTTGGATGCGCGAGAGATTACAGAGGCATTGAATCAGCCCTTGGTTGACGCTGGTTCGACGGCCAACGTCACGCAGCCCGACGTCGCTCTTCTAATCACCTTATTTGAACATGGCAAGACACTTGGATCGCTTCTTCGTGTTCCCAAGAAGTTGAGTCGCCAACTCCCTAACCTGGTCGATCTGATAAATGTCGTGATTGAGCACGGCGGAATGCTGGAACAATCGACCGCACAGTCGGTGAAGCCCCTAGTTGATCAGGCTGGGATTCTGGATAGGCATTTTGATGTGGTCGTCATGAATCCACCGTACATGGGTGGTCGCTGGATGAATCCCTTCGTGAAGCACTTTGCTAAGGATGAATACCCCGATTCCTACGCGGATCTATTCGCCGCATTTATGTCCCGTGGATTGGAGCTTCTAACACACCATGGTCGTTGCGGAATGGTCACGATGCAAAGCTGGATGTTCCTATCTTCCTTCGAATCATTACGCCACCGCCTGTTGACACATCACGCTCTTAACTCGATGGCTCACCTTGGTGCTAGAGCATTTGGCACGATATCAGGTGAGGTAGTCACGGTAACCGCATTCGTTTGGAGTGCCCAGCCGAGAGCAGACTATCGGCCTACGTTTGTTCGATTAACAGATGGTGAGGAAGACGAGAAGATCGAGAATTTCCGGCTGCCAGACTATGTGTACACGCATGCACAGCAGAGAGACTTCTTGCGAATTCCCGGTTACCCACTTGCATACTGGGCAAATCATTCCTGGGTGGAAGCATTTCAGGCCGACAAACGCGTCGGTGACGTCGTGAGAGTGAGCAAGATAATCGATGGCGAGTTTGTCACGAAAATGGATGGGATCATCGGATGTGACCGGCCGACCCGAGTAGACTGGGGGGTGTGCCGATCGGCAGGGAAGTGGTCGAGGTCTACGGGGCTCCTCGAACGACTACTTGGAAAGAAAGAAAGTGCCTGGGCACGTTGGCGACAGAGTGCAAGATCGAGCGTCCAGACCGTTCCGTTCCCTCGTTCTCTCTACGGGGGAATGGGAACGCGCCTCAATATTCGTGCTCCGCTGTTCAATGATCAAATGATCAAAAAGCATCATTTTTGTTACGGCTGTCAACAATCATGCTCGACAGCGGCGAGAATTGCAGGCCAGGTGAAGAGAAAAGCGGCACTGGCGACAATTCCAATCAGGCTTGTTGGCGGGAGAATCGAGCCCACCCTCGCCGATCTTGCTCAAGAATCGAGTGTTTTCCCATCGATTTCTATGCTCGCTCTCAACCCCCCTGCCTCGGATGCGTACCGAGTACGTGATCCCGCTGCTGGGCCGGATCGAGGCCCGGATCGAACAACTGAAAGACGACATCACCGCCGCCACCAGCACGACCCACGGCAAGCGGCTGCAAAAAGAACGTGATAAACTGATCAAGCAGCAAGCCGAACTGCAAAAGTTCGACGAAAAACTACGCCACTACGCCGACCGCCGAATCCAACTCGACCTGGACGACGGAGTCAAAGTAAACTACGCCAAATTCGGAGACCTACTAGCCGAAGTCAAAGCCGTAACCGGAAAATCCTGAACCAAAACCAAAAATATTCTTGCCAACAAATATTCTTGCCCTCCCCCGCGATCGCCATTGGCAAGAATATTGGGTGGCAAGAATATTGGAGAAAAGATTTGGATCATGAAAACGACGCATGAATACCGTGACTTTGTTTTTACAATCGATTACGAGGCGAAAGATCCCGCCTATGTGGTCGATTTCCCGGATTTTCCCGAGATCATCACCAGCGGCCAGACACTAGCGGAGGCTTTCGGAAACGCCTGCGAAGCGCTCGATCTGAACCTGGAGAGCCTTCAGAAACTCGGAAAACGAATGCCCGCGTCGAAGCACCGCCTGCTCATCGAAGAAGTCACGACCTGACCACTGACCACTGACCACTGACCAATAAGGGACGAATTCATGTCTTTGACGATCACAGTTTCCGAGCCGTTGGCCGAACGGCTTCAGTCTCGTGCAGAGGCGGAACGGGTTCCCGTCGAAGAACTCGCTTCGCGGCTGCTGGAAAGCGGGATTCAACGGGCTTTGGAACCTGCCCAATGGAACGTGGCGAACGAACGTCGCCTGAACCTGATCGAAAAGCGATTTGCGAGCGGGCTGACGGACGAGGAGCAACAGGAACTTCAGCGTCTCCAGGTTCTTGCCGACCAGCAACTGGAGGAACTGGACGCCCTGATGCTTCGGGACGTTGGTCGCATGGAGGACACCGCGCGCTACCACTGTCAATGACCGCCGATCCTGTGCAAAGTGCAGCGTTACCACTGCCTACTGCCTACTGACAACTGACCAATAACAACAACCCGAGTGATGCCAATACACAGCTTTGGTTGATTTCACGACTATTTTACCGCAGGAGAAACGAGCCATGTCGTTAACCGTTTCGGTCGAGGAAGCCCAGGACAAGCTGAAAGAACTGATTTTCCAGCTTGCTCCCGGCGACGAGATTATTATCGTCGAAGATCAGGAACCGATCGCCAAGCTGGTGGGTCAGCAGAAACCGGCTCCTGCAACGAGGCCCGGGCCTGGCTTATGCAAAGGAATGATCAAATACATGGCGCCCGACTTCGATGCCCCGCTGGATGACATGAAGGAGTACATGCAGTGAAACTTCTGCTCGACACGCACACGTTCTTGTGGCACGCGGACAGCCATTCCAGGTTAAGCGCCACGGCGGCTGTTCTGTTGACGGATCGAACCAATGAGCTATTTCTGAGCATGGCAAGCGTTTGGGAAATAGCGATCAAGACCGGGTTGGGAAAGCTGGAGCTTGCGACGCCGTTCATCTCATTCATGACAACGGCAATTACTGGGTACGGGATTACTGTGATGGCGATCTCCCTCGGAGACTGCGCCGAGTATGAACAACATCCGTTCCCAAACCCCGGACACCGCGATCCCTTTGACCGTATGATCGTGGTGCATGCGCAGAGGCATGGCCTGTCTCTCATCGGGACCGATGCAGCCTTCGATGCCTACGGAATCACGAGGCTCTGGTAATGTGTCCACTGCCTACTGACAACTGACAATTGAACAGTGACCACTGACAAGACGGAGAAAACGATGCCCAGGACAGTTCCCATCGAGGATGCTCAGATCCGCTTGCGTCAATTGATTGCGGCGTTGGATCCGAGCGATGAATTGACGATCGTGGACGGCGGCGAGGAGATCGCCACCGTAACACGCAAACCACGTCGGACCTGGCCCTGCCAGCCGGGCTCGGCAAAGGATACGCAACATTGGATGGCGCCCGACTTCGATGCACCGCTGGATGATTTCCGGGAGTACATGGAATGAACCTGTTGGGAACGACCGCATCAACAACAATACTCTTGCCAAAAATATTCTTGCCCTCCCCCGCGCTCAGAATTGGCAAGAATATTTCGTGGCAAGAATTTTTTTGATCGGAGTTGGACGACAGAACAAAAATGAAAGACACGAATGGACAATCCATGTTGGGAACGACAATCAGTATCGACGAGGCGCAAGCCAAACTGGCTGAGCTGATCCATCAGTTGCGTCCAGAGGAAGAGATCATGATCTGCGAGAATGAAAGGCCGGTCGCCAAGCTGATCAAGCTGCCGAACCCCGCACGCACACGCCGTCGCACTCCAGGCTTGTGCAAAGGAATGATCACCATCATATCAGACGATGACGACCACCTGGAAGATTTTAAGGACTACATGCCATGAAAACCGCTCACGACAACCACTGCCTACTGCCAACTGCCCACTGCCCACTGCCCACTGCCCACTGACAACTGACAACTGACCAACAACAGGAACTCGAGCGATGCGAGTACACAGCATCCGGACGAACGGCTTCAAATCACTCGTTGATTTTCGCATCGAACTGGCGAATTTCACGTGCCTGATCGGCATGAACGGCGTCGGCAAATCGACGGTGCTCCAGTTCTTGGATTTCCTCTCGCAACTGATGCGCGGGGATATCCAAGGGTGGTTGAAGGAACGGAAGTGGGTGGCCGGCGATCTGAAGTCGAAACTGACTCGGAAAAAGAATATCGATTTCTGCGTCCAGTTTGTCGACCAGCACGACGAGTCCGCCGGCACGTGGAACGGCAGCTTCAATCCGTCGCAGAACCGATGCACGACCGAACGCCTGGAACTGCCCGACTTCACACTGGAGATTGCGAAGGACCAGGTGGAAATCACCAGTCGCGTAACCGGAGGAACGAACCGGCACGAGATTGCGTTTTCCTACGAGGGATCGATTCTCTCGGGGTTGAAAGAAGAACTGCTGCCACGCTCGATCCTGAAATGGAAGAAGGCGGTGTCGGGGATCAAGTCGCTCGATCTGTTGGCCCCTGAGTACCTTCGGCAGCGTACGAGGGAATCGTCGGGGACGCTGGGACGAAGCGGGCAGAATCTGGCTGCCTTCTTGTACGAAATGCCCGAACCCAGCCGCCTGGAATTGACCGCGAAATTGAAGCGGGTTTACCCGCACTTGCAGGGCTTGCACGCCAAGAGCCTGCGGTCGGGCTGGAAACAGATGGAAATCACCGAGAACTACGAAGGTGGTAACGGGGGATTCTTTCCAGCGATGGTCACCGAGGCTCGACACGTGAACGACGGCATGCTGCGGCTGATCGCGATCCTGGCCGAGCTTCAGTCGGAGAATCCGTTCCTGATGTTTGATGAGATCGAAAACGGCGTCAACCCGGAACTGGTGGAATTCGTCCTGGATGCCCTGGTAACGACCTCCAAGCAAGTGTTGGTGACGACCCACAGCCCCATGATCTTGAACTACCTGGAAGACGAAACGGCTCGGCAAGGCGTGATCTACCTGTACAAGACACCCCGTGGCCACACCAAAGCCATCCCCTTCTTCTCGATCCCGTCGCTGGCCGAAAAGCTGACGGTCATGGGACCGGGAGAAGCATTTGCCGACACGAATCTCACCGAACTCGGCTCGGAAATCGCGGCATTGACTGGGGAGGAACCGTGACATGTACTTCCTCTTCAGCGGCGAAGGACCGACGGATCTCGGAAGCTGTGCCGACGGCGCTCGACAGTGCGATGGCCTCGAGTACCGACTCTGCTGTTGGTCTGGATCGACCACGGGTCGGAAGAGGACTGGGGGATCATGTGCTATCCACCAGTCGATGCCGTGACCAGGGGTGGGCGATAGGGATAAATAAATAAGTGAGGGAGGCTGGAGGAGAAAAATGTCTATTCGCTTCACTGGCTTTGAAGACGAGATGTTCGAGTCCTTTTCTCGCTTTCACAAAGATCCCAGCGACATAACTTGGATCAAGGGAAGGATGGGACTGTTTGGGAAGAAACTGCTTCACACGGGTTTGCAGGCCCTGGACAGTTCGTTGTACAGGGAGTGCCACGTTGGTGTTTTTCACCCCGACGATGATGAAACTCTTTGGGTCGCCTTTGGCCCCGCGGAGCTGGACGATCTACTCAACTGTGCCCATCAGACGGTATCGCTTTTCGGTTCTGGCTTGGAAGTATATGTGCGCGTGGGCTCAGTTGCGGCAATAGACTTACTTCGGAGGAACGTCCGTTCCGGTGAGAAGACGTTCATACAGATCGTCACTGCTATGCCGGAGCCGTTTGAAGTCCAGGTAAGAGAACGGACTCGCCGCGCCCCGAAGAGATTCGTTGTCGGCCCTCCAGTCCTTCGCCTTGCACCTGCCGACGTACGCGATCCGACGTCGAGTGGATTCTCCGAGCTGGTACGACTGCTGGCGGAAATACGCTACCCTCACTTCTCTATGAGAAGACGGTTGGACAGGAACCAGGTTATAGAGCTTGGCGGCACCTGCTTGGTCGAAGAAGTGCTGAACATTATGACAGCGTTCCAGCCGCTCGTGACGTTCCTTAACGAAGATCCAGTGGAGATTCAGCGACTTGAGGCTGAGATAAGAGCATTGCAGGCTCAGATCGACGCTTTGGGTGGTGGAACTGGAACGCCATGACTGACCGCCAACAGATCGCCGCCGACTGGGCCGCTCGCGGCTTCAGTTGCGACCTATGGACCGATTCACCGGGCCAGCGTTGGGAAGACTTTACGCACGCCACAGACGAACTGGTCACGGTCCTGGAAGGCAACATGGAATTCGAGGTCGAGGGGCGAGTCCATCGCCCGCAACCCGGCGAAGAACTGCTGATCCCAGCCGGCGCGCTCCACTCCGCCCGGAATATCGGCAGCACGACGGCGCGTTGGTTGTACGGGTATCGGGAGTAGGCAAACGAGCTGGCTGTCCACGTTGCTGGACGAGGCGATCTTGACGTTAGTCGGCGTGCAAGCAATCTAACAACGGACCTATATTGACGGACATGTCCCACTCACACGACGACACGTTTCAGGACCGACTGGCCGGCGTTCTGCTGGGAACGGCCGTGGGTGACGCCGTAGGATTGCCTTCCGAGGGCCTGTCTCCACGTCGGCGTCAGCGTTTGCTGTCAGGTCCCTGGCGTCATCGGTTGGTCTGCGGACGCGGGATGATCAGCGACGACACCGAGCATACGCTGATGGTGGCCCAGTCGCTGCTGAACTACCCGGGCGACGCCACAGCCTTCGGACGCAGCCTGGCATGGCGTCTGCGTTGGTGGTTCCTGGGGTTGCCCGCAGGCGTCGGCATGGCAACCGCGCGTGCCTGCCTAAAGCTCTGGCTGGGCTTCCCGCCAAAGCGCAGCGGCGTCCACTCCGCCGGAAATGGCCCTGCCATGCGTAGTGCGTTGCTCGGTGCGTACTTCCACGACGATCAGGACCAAATCCAACGATTCGTCACCGCTTCGACCGTGCTGACTCACACGGACCCTCGTGCCCTGACCGGAGCGTTGGCCGTGGCCCACCTGGCCGCCTGGGCCGTGCGACATGATCCTACGAAACCGCCTGACACCCAGTTCCTGGAACAGTTGCTGACGGAATTGGCTCCGGCAGACAGGGAATGGACCGAGCTGATGGACAGAATCCTGACGGCATGGTCACACGAGACATCGGTGCCTGATTTCGCGTCGTCCCTGGGATTGGAGGGCGGCGTGACCGGGTATGTCTACCACACAGTGCCTGTGGCGGTGTATGCGTGGCTACTGCACTTTGGCGACTTTCGGGCGTCCGTGGAAGCCGCGTTGAACTGCGGTGGTGACAGCGACACGGTGGGAGCCATTGTCGGAGCTTTGGCTGGCGGAACCATCGGCGGCAGCGGTATCCCTGCGGATTGGGTCGACGGTATCAGCGACTGGCCGCGTTCCGTCGGGCTCTTGCGAAAAGCGGCCTCACGGCTAGCGCAACAGAAGCGGGATGGCCGAGCCCTGGGCCCGGTAAGTTACTTCTGGCCCGCGGTGCCGCTCCGCAATCTGGTCTTCCTGATCATTGTGCTGCTGCACGGATTCCGCCGGCTTGCGCCACCATACTGAGTGCTCGCTGCTTGTGGGACACGTTTCGATTCGGTAGCCTAACACCGGCGAACGAAGCGACATTTGCAACCAGAAGGTCAACCACAAGACTCAGACATGCACAACGAAGACGAATGCTTGGCAGAACTGGCTCAATTGCAACGTGCCATGAAGCATCACCCCGACGCCGAGATCAAGAACATCGAGCGTTTGGACCGCCTGCGCAATGCTCATACCGCTGCCCTTTGTCGCTCGGTGCGCGGGTTGTTGGAGGCATTCCCAGACCGCAAGGTCATGGTCCTGATCGAAGCCGAGATCTGCAATTTGGGCTGCCGGGCCCGTCCAGAAGACGCCGTGGCCTGGATCGAAGGCGTCGGCGTGTTCGTGCTGGAAGTCAAGAGCCATACGATCCAAGGAATACGCAGTTTCGAGAACAACGTACCCCAGGTGATCTATCAAGGCTGCGAGGCTGCGGATGTCGATCTGCTGGAGCAACCCAAGGATTTCGCTTACAAACTGAAGGGTGAGCTGGAAAAGGCGTGTGATACCGCGGACATCGAACCGCCGCCATTGTACTTTGCGGGCTGGCTGCCCAATGTCGCACCCGATGAGATCGCCCGATTGTCGGCCACCGTCACTCCGGGCAAGGTCTGGCTCAGCGACATGCTTCAGCGAGAAACGTTCCTGGCCAGGCTTTCGCGCATGAAGAATCTTACAGCAGGCACGCTGGCCTCGCGGGAATCTTTGCAGTTGTTTTGCAATCTGTTTGGCTGCACGTCGGGATTACGATGCGATGCCCCGGCCGTGGCCAAGCCGTTTGGATCGTTGGGCCAGCTCATAGATCACCGGAATCTTCAACTGAAGAGGCTGACCAAAGAACAAGAGCAACTGGCGTTCAACCCGAATCTGCTGGTGGGGCCCAAAGTGATCCGCGGGGTGGTGGGCAGTGGCAAGACGATCGTGCTGGCCAATGCTGTCGCGGAGACCCTCCTTGAGTCGATCAACCGGATGCACAGGCCCGAATTGCTTGACTGTACGCCGGCCACTCGCGTGCCACCGGTCTTGGTGCTTTGTTTCAATCGCTGCCTGGCACCGTACCTGCGTAGCTTGATTGGCGAATGCTTCGACAAACGCAAGCCGAAATCCGACTGGCGTTTGCCGGAAGGGGCATTCAAGGTAATCAACATCGACCGTTATGCCCACCAGTTGGCGTCACGCGCCGGCGTGGAAACCGACCGTGACCGGCCTGGCGAGACCGTGCGTCGATTGCTGGAGGCGGGTTGCCCCGAACGCCAGAAGTACGCCCATGTCTTCATCGATGAGGGGCAGGACATCAAACTCGACTGGTATCCGCTGATTCGGGAAGTGGTCGCCACCACCGCCGACACCGGCCCCTCGATCATCGTCTTCTACGACGATGCCCAGAACGTCTACGCCGTGAAGAGACCCGGCACAGGGGATGCCCCGCCCTGGAAGGATCTGCTGGGATCGGTGCCCAATCCTCGTGGATTGCGGACCATCATGCGTGTCGGGCATCGTAACACCAACGAGATCCTGACGTTTTCGTACAATCTCCTGCTGGGCGCTTTCGCCGAACAGAATCCGCAGATGGCCGAGTTTGCCGGGCTGGCGGAATACGAGAAGGAAACGATCCCCGACGACGCCAGCTTGGATCACCCGCGGGCGGGCCAACCATGTGTGGAACGTGTTGATGATCGTCAGTACCTTGTCAACTTTGCCGTCTCAAAAGGTCCAGTGCCCGAGGTTCATGTGAGCCCGACCGAAGAACTGATGCTGAATGAACTGGCCAGGGCCGTCCAGAACCTCGTCGACCCGCAGCAAGGGAACGTAGACTCGTCCGACGGCTCGTCCAACGCCCACAAGACGTTGCGGAAGATCCTGATCGAGGACCAGAAGCTGGACGCGGTCATCTCCATGCCATCGGGCGTGTTCAAGCCTTACGCGGGCGTCTCGACCGCCATTGTGCTGTTTACCAAGACCAACTCCGGCGGCACGGACCAGGTGTGGTTCTATGACATGCAGGCCGACGGCAACAGCCTGGACGACAAGCGCACTCCACAACCGGACAAGATCGACTTGCCGGACATCCTGAAACGCTGGCAGAACCGCAACGCCGAGACCAAACGCAAACGCACCGACCGCAGCTTTTTCGTGCCCAAGGCCGAGATCGCGGGCAACGACTACGACCTGTCGATCAACCGCTACAAGGAGGTCGAATACGAGGCTGTTCAGCATGACTCGCCGCAGGTGATCCTCCAGCGATTGGCGACGCTGGAGGATGAGATCGTCGCGGGGCAGAAAAAAACTGGAGGGGATGGTGGGATGAAAAAGAATCGACGAGTCCCTCTTGGAGACCTCGCTGAGTTCATTAACGGTGTCGCTTTCAAGCCTGATGACTGGAGCGATGAAGGCCAACGGATTATCAGAATCCAGAACCTGACCGACGCCTCAAAGCCCTACAATCGCACAACTCGTGTAGTGCATGACAAGTATCACGTCCGGCCTGGTGATTTGTTGGTATCGTGGTCTGCAACCCTGGGCGTGTTCGTCTGGAATGAGCCCGATGTCGCGTTAGTGAATCAGCATATTTTTCGGGTCATCCCAAGAGCCGATCTCGTTCACGCGGGCTATCTTCGCCAAATGTTGATCGATGCGCTGATCGAAATGGAGCGGCATCTCCATGGGGCGACGATGAAACACGTCAACCGACAGGAATTCCTCGCGACCACGATCCCCCTGCCCCCTCTCGCCGAGCAGCAGCGGATTGCGGAGATTCTGGATGCGGCGGACGCCTTGCGGGCCACACGCCGCGAGGCCCTCGCCCAGCTCGACACCTTCCTCCAGTCCCGTGTTGTCCAGCACGATGGCATCGAACTGCTCGAGGTTCTCTGGCAGAAACATCGCCAGGTCGGCACTGACCACCGGCTTGTACGCGCCACTCTTCTCGCCCAGCGCCCGCATCGCATAGCTGCCGTACGGCACGCAGTAGCCCTTGTGCGGATCCTTCGGATACAGGTGGTCCGGCGTGTTGAAGACCAGCACGGTCCGCTCGGTCCGGGGCGCCACTCGCCCCTGCGACGGGGCCGCCTCCCAGATCTGCTTCTGGCGGTGTGCCGCAATCTCCTCGACCTGCGCCATCGCGGCGCCGGGCATCAGGACGAGCACAGTCAACGGGACAATCTACTTGGATGTCAAATGGGTCATCGTAGGGATCTCCTTCAGAATCGAGGGTACGTTTTCAAAGCGTCCAGCCTTCGCGGTACGGAGGGCGGAGTTCCGCGTCGGCTTTGGCGTGATTCACAATTCGGCAGGCAACCGGATCGAACTGGAGTGTCTGTCCGGGGAACCGGCACGCCAGGTTCGCCAGCAACTCATAAACTCATAAGAATTTTGAACGTCGTCCGCCAAGAATGCAACCCTACTGACGACAGCCAGTTGCGGTTCTACGATCCGGCAGCCAAACGCTGGCTCCCAACGCGTCAGGAAGCATTGCAGCAAAAGGGCGCGGCGCTGGAACAATCCGAAGTCGCCCGCCGGGAGGCGACGGCTGAGGCGGAACAAGCGAAAGAGATCAGTCGGGAAGCGATGGCCGAAATCGAGCGGTTGCGGCAGGAGTTCGTCCGCGCTCCCGAGACTTCGGCTGCCAAAGGGGGCCTCTTCCGCTCACATTTGAGCGGTCTCAATCGAGTTCGAATTGCAGCTCGTGATTCGTAGGCGCTGCGAACTCATAAGAATTTTGAACGACTCATAAACTCATAACAGCTTAAGCAGCCTGTGGTTCGTCGCGTCGGAAAACGACCTTTCTCAGTTACGGAGGATCCGTGTCCTCCCGAACCAAGTCGCCGCGAACCGAAAAATCGTCGAAGGTCAGGTGGCCCCAACTGCCGGTGTGTTGGTCCACGATTCGCAGGAACACGGTCCGGCCCGTGAAATCCGAGACATCCCAGAGAATTCGTCGCATCTGCGGTCCCGAGGGTCCGCCCGCTTTGCGGAATAACCGCCCCGTTTCGGCGTCGCAGAGGCCGACGAACAAGCGGTCTTCGTCGAAACCGCCGGAAACCAGAAAACTGGCCCTTTCGCCGCGCAGCACGAAACGAGGCGATTCGATGACTCCGGTTTGCCGATCGCTGAACCCGCTCCCCGTGGCCACCGTTGACAGGTGAAATCGTCCCTGCTGATGGAAAGGTCTGTGCGTCCAGTTCGGCAGGGAAACGGCGTCGGAGACCGGTTGTCCCAAGTCCCCATCGACGACGCGCCAGCCTTCGAGCGTTCCGGTTTCGAAGGTGAATCGCAGATCGCCGAGCGGTTTGAATTCGTCATACTTGATCGTTGCGGCCGAGGGGTCAGCCGGCCGGGGGGGGGCGGCTTCCAAACGTCGCTCGCCTTCGTCGAAGGAACGCGCGCCGGTTCCGGTGCGGTCGAGGTCGCCCAACTGCTCGCGCGCTCGATCGATCCGCTGCATCAACCATGCCACTCGCTCAGGATGCTGTTCCGCAAGATTGATCGTCTCGCCCGGGTCGTCGTCCAGGTGATAAAGTTCCAGATCCGGGACGGCCTCGAGCATGCGTCCCCACCAGCCGGTACCGGGTGGATTGCCGGGGCGAGGCAATACCAGCTTCCACGCCCCCACTCGCACGCCCGTCAGCAGACAACCGGCATAGTACAAGTATTCGTCGCGCGGGCTGTCGTCGCTCTTTCCCAGCAGGAAATCGGATGCATCATAGCCGTCGAGCGTTCGGTCCGGCAGTTCCGCGCCAGCCAGCGCAGCGAAGGTAGGCAACAGATCCATCGTGGTCAGCAGTTGACCGGAAACACGTTCTGGCGGGATCCGGCCAGGCCAGCGAAAGATGCCCGGCACACGGCTTCCTCCGTCCCAGGCCGACATCTTCCAGCCCCGCAACGGATCGGCGCTGCCGGAATGGTCGCGCGGAATGAACGGCTTGCCATCCGGTTTCATGCCCCGCGTGGTTTCCACCCAGGGTCCATTGTCGGAAGTGAACACGATCAGCGTCTTCTGGTCCAGGCCCAATCGTTTCAAGCCGTCGACGATCTGGCCGCACGACCAGTCGATCTCTTCGATCGCATCCCCGTAAGGCCCGTATTCCGATCGGCCTCGAAATCGCTCCGACGCCCCCAACGGAATGTGCGGCATGTTGTGGGCCAGGTACAGAAAGAAGGGACGATCCCGATGCTCCTCGATCCAGGCTAACGCTTCGCGCGTGTAGTCCATGGTGATGTGATCCCAATCCTCCACTTTCTCGATGACGATCTCGCCATTTCGAAACAGGGGGCTGCGAAAACTCGCGTCTTCCACCAACACGGTGAACCCGTTGTAAAGCGGCGTCCCGTAGAAATAGTCGAAACCCTGGGCGTTGGGCATCGTCGCCGGGTCGAAACCACCCGGAGCACCAACCTGGCGTCCACACAGATGCCACTTGCCGATCAAGGCGGTCGCGTAGCCAGCCGAGCGCAGCACCTGGGCCATCGTGATCTCGGCCGGGTGCGGAACCGTGTGCAGCCGTTTGATATTGCCTGGCTCCGCGATCCGGATCGGATAACAGCCGGTCATCAAAGCCGCTCGCGAAACGCCGCAGACGGGTTGCGCGTAGAAACTGGTTAAACGGAGTCCTTCGCTCGCCATGCGATCCAGATGGGGTGTCTTGATCGCGGTCGAACCGTAGCAGCCCAGGTCGTGATAGCCTTGGTCGTCCGTCATGATCACGATGAAATTGGGTTGCCCCGCCGCACCGATCCCGGGTGCTGCCGTCATCAGCAGCACCAACGCGCCGACCATGACGCGAGTCAGTTGGTATTCGCGTTCAGAAAGCCTCCCGACGAAGAGGCTGTACTGAATCCTCGGAAACATAGCGGACACACCTTCGGACATTGAACCGCGCGACACACGGTGAAAGCGTGAACTCCAGCGCCCCGCTCCCCGCGCTGGAGTTCACGATTTGACTCATGAGAATTTTGAACGTCGTCCGCCAAGAATGCAAGCCTACTGGCCCGTTTTTTGCCGCTTTCTGCCATTCTTTTCTGACTTTTCCGGCTCATTTTCCACTTGTTCTGGGGGGGTTGGCGGCGTGTGTTGCCGTATTCCGGTATGTTTTGTGGTGCAATCATCGTCGGGGACTTGTGGCGTTCGTCCGGGCGGCCCTCGGGCGCTGGCCAGCGTGCGGAGCGGGCCCTCCCAGAGGCCGCAGTGGCGTAGAATCCGCTCGATCACGTCTCGTTGCCGACATTCGATGAAACTGACGATTTTCATCGCGGCCCCGCAGTGCGGGCAGGCTAACGGATCGACTTCATAGACCCGTTGGATCAACATGGCCCAGGTGGAAAGCGAACCGGCACGCGGGCCATCCGCAGCCGATTTCTGGGCGCTGACGGCGGATCGGTCGATTGTGATTTCGTCCACGTTCAAGTCGCTGTCCGAAACGGCGGACGACTGCGATTTGGCCCGCAGGCCGTGCTGGCGATGCGAGTACCAGCCGTAATAACCGACCAAGTGTTCGCCCTTGTCGGGGATGTGCTGGGTGACTTCGGCCAGGAAATCGAGGGCGGTGAAGACCCGGAAGTTGCGGCGCGGTCCGCCTCGCAGGTCGGCACTGGCCGCACCCGGAAAGCGGCGGCAGTTGCTGCTCAAATTTTGCGTTCGGAAAGATGGCGACGTTTTGGCGGCTCCGCGTTTGCGCATAGCCATTATCGCAACGGCTGCGCAAAACCTTTATCGCCTCGCTCATCGCCTCGTCCCAGTGCAACGTGTCCCTTGGTACAGATCCATCCCCGCCCCGTTTACCCGCAGCCATTCTTTGCGTTCCCGATAATCGGGCAGCACCTTGTCCACTTCGTTCCAAAACGCGGCGGTGTGGTTGGGATCGGTGCCCAATCCTCGTGGATTGCGGACCATCATGCGGGTCGGGCATCGTAACACCAACGAGATCCTGACGTTTTCGTACAATCTCCTGCTGGGCGCTTTCGCCGAGCAGAATCCGCAGATGGCCGAGTTTGCTGGCCTGGCGGAATACGAGAAGGAAACGATCCCCGACGACGCCAGCCTGGATCATCCGCGGGCAGGCAAACCGTGTGTGGAACGTGTTGATGATCGGCAGTACCTTGTCAACTTTGCCATCTCAAAAGGTCCAGTGCCCGAGGTTCATGTGAGCCCGACCGAAGAACTGATGTTGAATGAACTGGCCAGGGCCGTTCAGAACCTCGTCGACCCGCAGCAAGGGAACGTCGACTCGTCCGACATTCTGATCATGACGCCTGAGAGGGATCAGATTCGACGGATTGTGGCCGCTTTGGCATCGCGTGGCATCGACGCCCACGTCCCAGTCAAACTGGATGGCTCTGATTCCCGGAACGGCGGTGGTTCAGGAAGGAGCGATCCCCGCGACCAAAAGTTCTACCAGGTTGGCAAGGTGACCGTCAGCACCATCAAGTCCGCCAAGGGGTATACCGCTCATGTGTGCATGCTGGCGTTCGTCCACTGCCTCGTGACGTGAGCGCAGTGTCGTGTCCAACACCCCTTGTAGTTGTCCACGTTTGCATCGAGCGATCCACCACATGAACACCAGCATCGAAGTACAGGTACGCTACGGCGGCAAATGCCTACCCGGAGAGCTGATCATCGACCAGGATGGTGTGCCGAAGGTCCTGGTCGCCGGCGAGACCACGGAAAGCGGTCCCGATGGCGTGTTCTACCTGCGATCGGACGGGGAAACGGATGAAGAACTGCTGGCCGCAGCCGCCGCGGCAGGATTCAATGTTATCCAGGGTTGAAGCCAAGGATAATTCACCGTACAGCATTGCTGGCCGTCCGCTAGCGGCACATCGTTCCACTGTTCCCGACCATCCGCCATTCCATGTGAACCAGGACCAACTATGCGTTTACTCATCACCGGTGGCCGTAAATTGACTGACCGTGGTCTGATTTGGTCCATCCTGGACCGCTTGCACGCCGAGCACCGCTTCACGCTGCTGATTCATGGTGATGATCGCGGCGCAGACCCGTTGTGTGCCGAGTGGGCACAGGAACGTGGTATTCCGGTTCTGGCCTGTCCAGCGGATCGGAAACGGGATGGTCGAGCTGCCGCTACCAAGCGGAACCGGCGGATGCTTGCCGAAAGTCCAGGCTTGGTTGTGGCGTTTTCGAACGAATCGAATGCCCGACACATGACCCTGATCGCTGACGACGCCGGGGCGAAGGTGCTCGACCCGGAGGACATCCCGGAACTGTGGTCAGCCAACGAGCCAGGGTGATCCAAATCGTGTCTGACATGGTGACAACCAAAGCAACCGAGGAAGCGGAGCTACGATGGATTTGACGGAAAAGAAATTGGAACGGGACAGGGACGGCTACATCGCCATTACCGATTTGCTGGCCGAGCTGCAAGTGACCGACACGAAGTCACCCAATTTCCGGCTTGTTGACGACTATGCTGTGTGGCTCGTAAACAATCGGTGACCTTCTTGGCCTCGGGGGTTATTCCATGCCCAGACAAAGCGCCGGACTGCTGATGTATCGGATCAAGGATGGTGCCATCCAGGTACTGTTGGCCCATCCTGGCGGCCCGTACAACGCCAGGAAAGACGCAGCGGCATGGTCGATTCCCAAAGGCGAACCTGAGCCGGATGAAGACTCGTTCCTCACCGCCCGACGGGAATTCGAGGAAGAAACCGGCCTGAAACCCACGGGTCCGTTTGTTTCCTTGCAACCGGTGGAACAGAAGGGTGGCAAGATCGTTCACGCCTGGGCCTTCGAAGGCGACTGCGATCCGACCACCGTCCGCAGCAACACGTTCACCATGGAATGGCCTCCGAAGTCGGGCCAGCAGATGCAGTTCCCGGAGATCGACCGGGTCGAGTTTTTCGATTTGGCGACGGCAAGGCGGAAGATCAACCCCGGTCAGGTGGGGTTGATCGACGAACTGGAGACGATCCTGAACAGGGAATGATTCCCGGCGATGCGCAACAGTTACGCATCCAGTTCTGGGGCTCGTACCGTCTGTGATCGAGCCGGATGTCCTGTCAAAGGATCGGAACAAGTTCCAGGTCAGCGGTGACGCATGGTATGCAGCATCGTCGCGATCCACGGTTTTTGGTCTTCACCAGCCTCCGTTGCCTCGAATCCCACTGTGCGTTTTTCTCCGCCCCGTACACGCCCGTTTCCAGACAAGTCGGCTCCGTGCCCCTGTCGGCAGAAGGCGCGTCCGAGGGCGTCCTGGGGCTTCTCCAAAGGCTAGCCCGTTGGCGGGGAACTGGTGTCCGATCCACGGATCATTGGGTTTTGTAAAACTCGCCGGTTTTCGCTCCCGAAAATGAGCTTGCTCTTTTTCTGTGGGGTTCGCTGTTATTTACAAAACCGCCCGGGTTCTCAAAAATGGACACGGCCATTGAATCTTGGTTGAACGGGGGTGTCCATTTTCAGGCAGACGGTCACAAGGCTCCCGTGGTCGTCCGGTTCCAGCGGGAATTGCGGTCCACGGTTCAAGACCGCTCGGGGCATTTGTTATACTGGGCAGTTCGTTTCCCACGACCACATGCGTCTGAGTTACAGGGACCAAACATGCCAGAAGAACATCGAGTCGTCATCAAACGAACTGATAAAGCAACGGGTTGGGTGGTGTTCTACCCGAGTCCCGACGAACCGCCATCCCCCGAAGCGACGCCCTTATATCTGAGTAAGTCGGTGGCCAAATGGGTGCAGCAGAATCCCATCATCGATGTCCGCGAAATGCTGCCGCTCGTTGCCAATGGCAACACGATCAACGTCCATGCATGGTTCGACTGAACTGTTCGTGGAAGCGCTGTTTCAGGGGGTTTGTCAACGGATGTCGCTGACGGGCACCCGGAGCGAAGGAATCGTTATGGCAGAAGAACGGTATGTGATCGAGCGACATGACATTAAGCCCGGCTGGTCGTACTTCGTACCAGGCGATCCAGCACCACCACCGCATCGTGTTGCCGAGTTCCTGAATGTTGATGTCATGCACTGGCTGAAAGAGAACAGCAAGATCAGGGTCCGCGCAACCTTGCCCTTCGTCGCCAACGGCAACACCGTGGCGATCCACGTGTCGTTTGACTGACCATTCACATCATTTGATTCGCGACGTTGACTCCCTGCCGACCAGTGCATCCCCGTGCCGGTTGCCAGTCGCAGCACGAACAGCCAGAATATCACGTAGCGAGGCAGGACCATGGATTTTCACACGTACAGCACGACCCGAGACGTTTGCGTGAGGGCCAGCGCCGCCGAAGAATGCGAAGCGTTCTACGAGCGTGCCCAGGCTGATGCACTGGCCATCCAGTCGGCCCAGTTCTTCTTCCAGTTGACCAACGAGCGGGACTGGGAGCGGGCTCGAAGACCGTACTACAACGTCTGGCCATCCATCGTCCCGATGCTGACCCGTTTGAACCTCGACTTGGATTCGGCATTGATCCAACTGCCGATGCCCGCCCTGTCCATTCGTTTGCCCAAGCAGCACAATCCGTTGACGTTCGAGTGGCAGGGTCAAGCGTTCGCCATCCGCTGCATGCTGTTGGGCGACTTGGGCGAAGGTCAAGCCATTTCGATCCTGATCGACATCGGCGAGACGATGCACAAAGGGCCCTTTGAGATGCCGATCTACTCCTACTGCAACTTTCTCCGCCACGAAGGTCTGACTGTCGATCAGGCACTGGCCGATTTGAACAAGGGACGGTTGGTAGACGTTGGTGTCCAGGTGCCACAGGAGTTGGTCACGGATTGCGTGCGTCTGTGCTGCTCGCTGTGTCTGCTGGAGAACGACCGGTCTGTGATCGAGCCGGATGTGCTGGGCAAAGATCGTACGAAGTTCGAAGCCAGTGGGGATGCACGGTACGTGGACAAAGCCCATCGCCGGGGCAAAGTTGGCTGGAACGTGGGACGGCACATCGAGGTCGCTCCACACTATCGGCGACCACACATGACGCTCGTTTGGACGGGGACCGGGCGAGCCGTGCCCAAGATCGTGCCCAGGAAGGGCAGCGTCGTACATCGGGATTTGGTCGAGAAGGTACCGAGTGGGTTTGGGGACGGATAAGATATTTCAGGCACGGAGGATATGATGAGCGACGATCCCTATTTGGATTTGATTGACGAACACTGGGACAACATCCTGATGATGTATCGGGAATTCGAAGATAAGGACCAGATCATCGAGTACGACGTGTCGGAGCAGAAGATCTATTCCTACCCCGCAGGGGACTACATTCAGACATTGAGCGAACGAACCAGGGATGAAACG
>SKKK01000387.1 GCA_007121535.1 Planctomycetaceae bacterium
CTGGGTCAGGTGACGAAGATGATGACGAAGGCCATGCCGAAGATGATGCCGAAGACGAAGATGAAGACGATCAGCTTCCGCCTCCCGCGGGTCCTGCCACGCGTCGCCTGGCTCGCAAGCTGGATGTCGACCTGCATGAGACTCAGGGCAGCGGGCCGAGGGGACGCATCACGCAAGAAGACGTCGTGCAGGAACACGACCGAGCGAAGGCCCCCAGCACGCCCGGCGGCATGTCGCAACCGGCTCTTCCCGATTTCAGCAAATTCGGGCCGGTGGAACGGCAACCGCTGAACAAGATCGCCCGCACGGCCAGCAAGCGTCTTTCCATGTCCTGGGCGACCGTGCCGCACGTGACGCAGCACGACCTGGCGGACATCACCCAGTTGGAGGCTGCTAGACGCCGCTATCTGGAAGACAGGGGCAAGTCGGACCCGAAGATCACCCTCACAGCCATCACTGTCAAAGCGGTGACCACGGTGCTGAAGGAGTTCCCCAGAGCGAACTCATCTCTGGACGCCGAACGGGAAGAGTTGATCCTCAAGAACTACTATCACATCGGTGTGGCGGTGGACACGGAAAGCGGTCTGTTGGTCCCCGTGATCCGCGATGCGGACCAGAAGACCATCCTGGACTTGGCGGTCGAGTTGAGCGAGTTGGCCGAACGGGCGCGGGGCCGAAAACTGGGCGCCGAGGACATGGAAGGCGGCACGTTCACCATTTCCAACCAGGGGGGCATCGGGGGCACCGCGTTCACGCCGATTGTCAGTTTCCCGCAGGTGGCGATCCTCGGGATGTCTCGAGCACGCACGGAAGTCCAATTGAATGATGGGCAGCCCGAATCTCGGCTCATGCTGCCGCTGTCGCTTTCGTACGACCATCGGGTGCTCAACGGCGCGGACGCTGCTCGGCTTCTTGTCCGGCTGTCGACGGAACTGTCCGACAGTTTTCAATTTTTGATTCGGACTTGAGTCCTGTTTACGGGAACCTGCGACCCCGTGCTGAAATCAGGCTCAGCACGGCGGCAAACAGGGCGCCGCCGATGATCGACCAGATGATCGGGAAACTTTGTCCGCCGACGCTGATGGCAAAGATCTCGGGAAGTTGCAGCATGCGTGCCAGCCAGGTTCCCAACAGGGCGCCGATGAAGCCCAAGGCGATCGCAACAAAGCAGCCGCCCCGCGAAAAACCCACCAAAGACTGAGCGATCGCACCACAGATGCCCGCGATGATCAGCAGAATAATGAAATCGACAATGGTCATTGGTATTCCCCCTTTTTCATCCTGTTGTCTTTTCGGTTCGCATCTAATCCACAAAGCATCCGCGCAGCACCTTGTCCTGGTCGATCATCGCGGCGACCTCATCAACGCAGTCCCGGGTCGACAGGACGGTGAATCGTTCCGGTTTGACGGCCGGAGCTTCCCGGACCGCCTGTAACCACTCGTGCCGCGAGAAGGGGTCGTTGCGGATGCCCTGCCAGAAACCGGTCTTGTCTAACACATCCGCGATCAACTCGGCGTTGTCGCTCTGCAAACGGCTGACCAGGTACGCAGCCACGCCGACCTGCAGACCATGAGATCTGGGGTGTTGAACGATCTTGTCCAAGGCATGGGAGATCAGATGTTCGGCGCCGCTTGCCGGCCGCGAGGAACCGCACATGGCCATCGAGACGCCGTTCAACATCAGCGCGGTAGCCAGCAGACGGATCCCTTCCAAATCGCGCGTGGGCCGCGCAAGGAACTGATGCACCGTGGCGTTGGAAAGCAGAGCCGCCAAATCATCCACAGGCTCACCGCACTGATGATAGGCTAATTTCCAGTCGCGAATGGCGGTCAGCTTGGCCACCAGGTCACCCACGCCCGACCACCAGAGGAGATCGGGGGCTTGCAGGCAGGCTTCCATGTCGACCACAACGCCGAAGGGCAATTGGGCCGGCAACGACCTGCGACGGCCGCGCAACGTCAAACTGGACTGCGGCGCGCAGAAGCCGTCGTTGGACAGCGATGTCGGGACCGCATAGTAGGGCCAACCGGCCAGCGTCGCCACATATTTCGCCACATCCAGGCACTTGCCGCCGCCCAGCCCCAAGAGGGCATCGCAGTCGCTTGGCAATTCGGCCAACAGGTTCGTCGCAACATCAAAGTCTGCGCCGTCCACCTCGATCCACCGATGGATCTTGATCCCCTTGGCCTCGAATCCTTCGAGCACGGGTTGGCTCAGCGTTTCCGGCAGACCGGCGCTGACAAGGAATACCGGCTTTCGATAGGCTTCGCGTTGCGCGTAGATCCCCAATCGCCCCAGCGCTTGGGGTTTGATGCGGACGAACGACGGGATACCGACTTGAGACGCTCTCCAATACATGGGCAGGGACCTTCCGTCAAGGAACATTTTCTTGAGACAAGGCCGCCGTCACTTCGGTCCATTGCTCGAAAGGGCGAAAGGCAAGGCCTTCTTCCCGGCAGGCGGCTGCCAGATCGTCTCGAGCGAAACGGTGATGTGCGGCGACCAGGCGGGCGGCTTCGAAATCCGGAAAACCGTCCCCAGCAAACGCGACCGTGTGCGTTTCCTGCTGGAACGTCCGCACCACCGCGGCCTTGTCGATGCCCGTCTCCCGACAAGAGTGGGCTGAATCGGCGGGGCGTTCCATGATCAGACGGCCGTCGACGACACGACCGGGATTGGCAAAGATGGGCATTTGCACTCCCGCACGGCCAAGCAGTTCTTGGATGTACCAAGAGCAACCGGCTGAGACAATGACGATCTCCCAACCAAGCTCTCGCAACCGCTCAACGTGCTCGGCCAGATCCGCCGGTACTTCCATCCTGTCGATCATGTCGAGCAGCGCCGACTGGCCGCCCTGGGCCGCCGCGAAGAACGCATCCAGGGCATCGAAATGCGTCATCGTACCCTCGCGGTATTCACGCCAATAATCGGGCGTGCCTGGGGGAACCAGATGCTTGCGGACTAACTGATAGAAATTGGGGCGAGCGAGCGTGCCGTCAAAGTCGGACACGAAGACAGCACGCCGCTGGGCTGGGATATGAGGCACGGTTTGTTCTCGCTGGAAAGCCGGGTTAGCACCGTTCGAGAAATAACTGACGCACTTTTTGCCCCCTCACCCTGCCCTCTCCCACGAGGGGCGTGGGAACATCGGACAGTTATTTCTCGAACGGTGTTTATCGGGATCTTCGGATCACGGAGATTCACGGATCTTGATCTGATGGTTCATGTTGAATTCGTTGAATTCGCGTGTTGTTGCCGTTATCAGTGCATCTGGAGTGCCAAAGGACCCGTCAAGTGTCTTGGGGGAAGACGAACTGGCTCGGCGGACCGTGAATGCACGCCGGATTCCGCTGTCGCGTCCCGCATTGGATGGCCGGAAGCGGCAAGCCAGGTTTCTGAATATCTGTCGCAGCGGCACGACAGAATGACGCGGTTCGATGGATCGCCGTTCCAGGCCGCCAACGCCCCGTGATGTTTGTCCCCATCGTTGGCATCTCCTGGCATGCAGTTTGCAATCAGGTTTGTGGGAGAGGCCGGCTGCCGTTGTCTTCCATCATTCGGTGGAAGATCGAAGGACCACCGAATTCGCCGCTGACGACGTGACGCAGCGGCTGGATCAAGCGACCGCAGCCCAGGGACTGGACACCGAAGAGAAACAAGAAACTATGAAAGCCGACACGATTCTGGTTGCCATCGACTTTTCCGAATACCAGGAGACCGTACTGGGCTTGGCGACGTCCTTGGCCAGTGCGTGCGGAGCCCGGTTGGTGATCGTCTATGCTGCGGACCCGGCGCTGACCTACGGAGAGAGCACGGTTTTCTCCGGGGAGTCCGACCCCCAGCGCGAGGTGATGGAGAAGATGCTGCTCGACGTCCGGCCGACCCTACCGAATGTGCGGTACACCCACCGCTATCTGACGGGCGTGCCTGCCGAAGCCATCGTCGAGTCGGCCAAGGAGGAGAAGGCCGACTTCATCGTCATGGGGACCCACGGCCGCACCGGCATCTCCCGCGTACTGATGGGCAGTGTGGCCGAGGCGGTGGTCCGCACGGCGCCTTGCCCGGTCATCACAGTCAAAACCGGCAAGCAGCAGATGCAGGCCGACGACTGATCACGAAGGTTCTTGCCACAGGGAGTTTTGGCATGTTCGCATTATCCTCGGATAACATCCCCAGCATCGGTAATTTCATTCATCCGCATTCGCCTTTAGCCGACGACTTGCAGGATTTCGTCCGGCAAGACATCGACCTGGAAACGCCGCCCGAAGCGGCGCGTGGCGAGTCCCTGTGGGAAGAGCTGCGGGAGCAGGGCAGTGAACTGTGGCTGGACACGGGGGATGTCCAAGCCATCGAGTCCCTTTGGAATGAGGATTTTTCGGGGCTGACCACGAACAATTCCTTACTGAACGACCAGGTACAGCGTGGCGTCTACGACGATCTGATCCGACGGACCGACCGCATGCTGCAGGAACTGCCGTTGTCGCAGCGGGTTCGCGAAATCGCGTTTGTCTTGAACGCGCGTCATGGCCTGCGTCTGGTGCAACGGTTCGGGTGTCGGGTGAGCGTCGAATTGCACACGGATTTTGCCTTCGACTGTGCGGCGACCATCGCCAACGCCCGCCGTCTGCATGGCATCTGTCCGAACCACTTCGTGGTCAAGGTTCCGTTGACCCCGGCGGGCCTCCTGGCCACCGGAATGCTTCGCCAGGAGGAAATCCCTGTTAATATGACGCTGGGCTTCAGCGCCCGGCAGAACTATCTGGCGACCGCTCTGGCCAACCCATCGTTTGTGAATATTTTCCTCGGTCGGCTGAACTCCTATGTATCCGACAATCAATTGGGCGACGGCTACCTGGTGGGAGAAAAAGCCACGTTGGCCAGTCAGCGCGAGGTGAGCGTGTTTGCCCGTGCATTGCCGGAATCTCAGACACGCCAGATCGCCGCCAGCTTGCGGGACGCGGAACAAGTAGAACGGGTCGCCGGCGTCGACGTCATCACCATGCCGCCCTCGGTGGCGAAGCAGGTGCGGCAGCAACCACCTGCGTCTTGGAATTCGCGGCGCAACGAGGAATATACAATCGATCAGACCACCTATGTGTCCGACGCGACGCTCCACCTGGATACGTTGTGGTCCATTTCCGCCGAGGTGCAAAAGTTGGTAGAGACGATGATTCTGGAGCCTCCCAAGAACGCGGAGGAACTGGTTCAGGCGGCACGAAAACAGGGTGTGACGGACCTGTTTCCCCAGCTATCGCGCGAGGAAGTCGCGGAGCTCGCCAACGAGAGCAAGATCCCACGCCACGCCAACTGGCAGGAGAAGATCGCGCAGGGCGATCTGGCAATCGACAGCCTGCTGACATTGGCCGGTCTGGCGCATTTTGCCGGATCTCAACAAGCGTTGGACGAGCGGATCGAAAGCAGCATCGCGCAGGACTACGGATCGGCAAAGAAATGACTGTCCGATGTCTCCTCTCCCACGGTGGGACAGGGTACGGTGAGGGGGAAGAAAATGCGACGGTTATTTCTTTGCCGATCCTTAGTTCCAGTTTTGCACTAAGTGGACACTACCCAGCGAGCGTCGCCAAGTAGGTCAGCAGGCCGATCGAATTATCGTGGGGTGTCGCCGTAGGCGACACCCCACGATAATTCATCTTTCCAGCTCTTTCGGCGTAATGTTGTCAGCATGTCTGCGAAACTTGGCTCTGACTTCCACCAATACCAAAAACGATCGGGAATCCGCCATTCCGCGTGTCCTTCGGTCGCGTACCATACGATGGTTAAGCACCGTTCGAGAAATAACTGTCCAATGTCCCCTCGCCCCTCGTGGGAGAGGGCAGGGTGAGGGGGCAGAAAGTGCGTCAGTTATTCCTCGAACGGTGCTAAGCTGTAGAGAAACATGGCCATGGGGGCTGTACGCCGGACTGCCTTGGGGGCACGGCTGGCGGGATCTTCCAGTCCGAGATGCTGCTTGCAATCAAAGTGTGTGACCTCGATCGCTCAACGCAACGAGAAAATCGAAAGGATCTTCAGCGGATCCAAGCTCTCGTCGGTGTTGTAGAAGATGCGCGTCGGTCGACCGCCGACGGTATGTTGCGAGAGAACAAATCGCAGCAACCGATCTTTGCCTGCTTTGTAATACAGGCCGGTTTGCGTCTTTACGCGATACGACCCATGCAAGCCGTATTGGTCGAAGTGCATGATCTTCCAGCGGGTACCATCTTTCTCCCAAGCTCCGAGACTCTTCAGCCGATCACCCTTTTTGCGCCGTGGACCTCGGCGTACTTTGGTCTCTGGTGGGGCCGGCGCATAGAGCGCCGCTCCGGCATGAACGGGACCGATCAAATCAAAGTTGTCCGGCAGCGTCGACAACACACTCGCGCCACTGTAGAGGCTGTCAACGACCAGAACGAACTTGCGATCGGGAAACCAATCGGCCACCAAGGCCACCATCTCAGCCATCAGTTCGGGCCGTGTTTTGCGGGGTGTCTTGTCGGATTGGTGAACCGCACGCACGTTGGCGGCAGCTTTCCTCCTTGCTTCGGCGGCCCGCTTGGCCTTGTTCGAAGCGGCCTTCCTTTGGTTGGCGGTGGGCTTCTTACCGGCTTTACGTTTACCTTTGGCCAGTCCCTCCCGATTTCGATACAGACGCATGCTGATGGGCAGCGCGAAGACTCTGCTGGGTGCCCACCGGGGATGGGCAATCACGATCGAAAGATTGACCCAGTCATGGCCCCAATGACGACTCATCTTGTTCTTGGATGAACTTCGACAATTCTTTACTACTTACTATTCGAATACTCTTTCATAAAGCGAGGTCTTCGCTATCATTTGCTTATACACAATACACTATCAAGAACCGAGTGAGGTCACAGATAAAATTTCGCCGAAAAGCAGTGCGGTCGAAGGCTACAGCGATTCCTGAGCTTCGTTTCGATTGTCCTTGGACCCGTGACCGATCCATCCTTCGCATCGCGTGTCAACGCAAGCGTGGCAACTTGTCTGATCGCTGCGACAGATTGTCAGGACGGGAACATCCTTTTTCCGTGCCCGGTGTACTAAATCGCCGATGCGCTGGAATGCAGCTTTGCGGCATGGAAATTGCACCACCCAAACTGGAGGCACTCGAACCAATGGAGTAGAAACATGACCACGTACACCAAACGGCAGAATTGGGCAATCGTTCTCGGACTGGCACTGGGGGGCTGGCTCGTTTGCGCGGGCTGCGAGCCGAACAATCAAACGCCCGTCCCTCCCGTGGTGCCGGCAGAAGACGAGCCGGCAGAAGACGAGCCGGCGGAAGACGAGCCGGCGGAAGACGAGCCGGCGGAAGACGACGGGACGGCGGAAACGGACGGAGTCGAGTCTGCCGAGAACGCGCCGGCCGCTGACGACCACGAAGTGTCTGCCAAACCGCTCCCGGAAGAAATCGCCACGGAACGTCTTACCGCGTTGAGCGATTCGTTTCGAGAAGTGGCCAAGGCGGCCAGTCCAAGCGTAGTTCAGGTGGCCGTAGAGGTGCGCCCGCGGGCCCGCAGACGCTCCCCGGATCTCTCCGAGGAAGAGCTGGAGGAGCTGCGGCGGCGTTTCGGTCCGCTGCTGGACCGGCACCCCGAGTTGCAGCCGTTCTTTCGCGGACGACGTCAGCCGCAGCAGCAGCCGAATTACGACCGCTACAACGTGCCCCTGCCCATCGGCAACGCCAGCGGTTGGGTTTATGACCGGCAGAGTCACGTGATCACCAGCCATCACGCGGTCGTCCAGGCAGAACAGATCACAGTGACGTTGTACGACGATACGGAAGTCAACGCCCAGTTGATCGGGTCCGACCCGCCGACGGACGTGGCCGTGCTGAAGATCCACACTGAGAATCTGCCTCCGGCAACGCTCGCCGAGCAGCCCGTGGAGCAGGGCGACATCGTGCTGGCGATCGGCTCGCCGTTTCGGTACGCGTTTTCGGTCAGCCAGGGGATTGTCTCGGCCACGGAGCGTCAGGTAGGCATCCTCGGCCCGCAGGGCTATGAAAGCTTCATCCAAACCGACACGGCCATCAATCCCGGCAACTCGGGCGGCCCGCTGGTCAATGCGCGGGGCGAGGTCGTCGGCATGTGCACGGCCATCGCCAGCCGCACGGGGGCCTTTGCCGGGCTGGGATTTGCCACGCCCGTGGACTTGATCCGCGAAGTGGCCGACGCGTTGATCCGCGACGGAATTGTGAAACGCGGTTATCTGGGAATGGTCATCAGCGATGATCGGGGAGTTCTCGCCAGTTTCGATGCGGAAACCGGTGTGCTGATCGAAGATCTGGTCGAAGGCGGCCCGGCCGATCAAGCGGGCCTTCGACCGGGCGACATCATCAAGGCGATGGACGACGAAGCGTTCGAAGACGCCGGGACGCTCCGGGAACGCGTCGCACGAAGCGAGCCGGGACAGTCGATTCGTGTTCGGCTGTCGCGCGAAGGCGAACAGGTAGACGTTCAGGTGACCCTCGGACAGCAACCGGTCGAACCCGAGGACCCCGACGAGCCGGTTCCGGTGGAGCCGCCGGGGCCGGAGGAGCCGGGGGAAGCCGAGGCCCTAGCCAAGCTTGGGTTTCAACGTCTGGTCGCGCTCACGCCGGAAATCGCTCGCGAGCACGACTTGGATACGTCCCGCGGCATCCTGGTGCTTGGCGTGCGGCGATTCAGCTCGGCGGCCATCGCCGGTCTCCGCCAGGGCCACATCATCGTCCAAGTGCACGGACAGGAAGTGACCGATATCGACGGTCTCCGCCAGGCGGTCGAGGCGCGCGACCTGGACGAAGGCGTGCGGATGCGGGTGCAAGCTCCCGGCGGCCCGGCACGCTTTGTACTCCTGTCGTTGGAATAGCATCGCGATTGCCGCTTTGGAAATCCGGCCGGGGTGGGCGGCGATGCGATCACCCTCACCCCAAGCTTCACCGACAAACCCGAAAATCATGCTAAGCAAATGGCTGCCCTGGAAATTCTTGGTTCGGCATGCGTTGCATCGCCATGGGTTCATCGACCCGTTCACGGTGCTGGCCCGGCTGCGACGGTTCGCACAGCCCTCCGACGTGCAGGAGCCCATTGAACTGATTCGAGCGGGCATCGTTTTCCATGCGCGGGGCGTGTTGAACGCGCGTGCGATCCAACACAACCTGGACTGGGTTTGGCCGTACTGGGTCGAACGTCAGTTTCGCCCGGAGGATCCGTCGTTCATTCCGCGGGCTTTTTCGTTCAGCCACATCAATTTGAGCCATCGCAACTGGACCGCGGTCGGCCAGCCGGACTGGCCGGCTTACCCCATCGTCGACCCCCGCGGTTTGGTGACACCGCTGTTCGATGGCTGGTCGCTGGATGCATGGGTGGTGGGCGACACCCAGAGCCTGCTGCCATCGAAGTTGGCCGAAGCCGAGCAGTCGCTGCAGATGGACGATCAATTGGCCGTGCACACGCGAGCCGAGCGGCGTGGGCAAGTGCTGCAAAGCGACGTGCGGGTGGTTGTGCTGCAGGACCAACCCGTCCTGCAAGTGCAACTGAAGGCCGAGGCGCCGCCAGGCCAGTGGCTGGCGGTGGCCCTGCGTCCCTACAATCCGGAAGGCGTTCAATTCGTCGAGGCGATCGATTATTGGGCGGAAGAGCGTTGTCTGGAAATCGAGAAGAAACATCGCCTGACGTTCAGCGAAGCACCGGAGCGTGTGGTCTTCGCCAATTATCAGGAGGGCGACGTGCTGCAGCATCTGACGGAAGACAATACTCCCAGGACCAGCATACGTTGCGGTGTCGGCATGGCAACGGCCGCGGCCATGTTCCGTCTGGATCACGACGGCAAACGCAGCCTCGACTGGCGGCTGCCTCTGCCGGTCGAATCCGTGGAGCCTTCCGGTGCACGCCGCTTGAGCAAGGTGTCGCGCACCTGGCCCCAGACGGTTGAGGGAACCGCCAGGCTGAGCGTCCCCGATTCCCACTATCAGTACCTGTACGAAAGCGCGGTGCGGACGCTGCTGTTGCTTTCGGCCGACGAGATTGTGCCCGGGCCCTACACCTACCGCCGCTTCTGGTTTCGGGATGCGAGCCTGATGATGAATGCCTTGATTGTGCTGGGGTTGGGCGAGCGGTGCGTGCGGGCCTTGCAGCGTTTTCCCGAACGGCAAGACCGCCACGGTTGTTTTCGTTCGCAGGAGGGCGAATGGGACTCGAACGGTCAAGTGCTTTGGATCTATGGCCGCTACCGGCGATGCTTCCACCAGCAGCTTCCCGCGCAGTGGAAGGACGCCATCTACAAGGGTGCCGCGTGGATCGGCCGCAAACGGCGCGAAACCGGCAGTCAAGGGGCGCATGCCGGGCTGCTCCCACCCGGCTTCAGTGCCGAGCACTTCGGACCTATCGACTGGTACTACTGGGACGATCTGTGGGGCGTTGCCGGACTGGACGCCGCCGCCGAGCTGGCCGCCGCGCGCGGCGATGCCGAACAGGCTCAACGGTTCCGCGCCG
This sequence comes from Planctomycetaceae bacterium, assembly GCA_007121535.1. Lineage (GTDB taxonomy): Bacteria > Planctomycetota > Planctomycetia > Pirellulales > Pirellulaceae > SKKK01. The sequence continues at coordinate 10,492 of SKKK01000387.1, forward strand.
AGCGAAACGACTTCATGGCCGCCATCCTGCGCAGTCTGGACGCCGCGGCGGCCGGCCAGGCTCGAGGCGCCTGGCCGGCGGCGCCCTATCGGCGGATGGATTCCGGTGCGATCGGCCTGCTGGCGGCCGACTACCCGTTACAGTTGGTCCAGGCGGGCCATGAGCCGTTGCTGCGGACCATCGAGTATTTTCGCAAGCATTGCTTCCACCGCGGAGCCTTTTTCCAGGACATGATCCATTCGGGAATCAATGCCTACCTGACGCTGACGATCGCCCAAGTCCTGCTGCGCGCCGGGGACGCGAGCTACCGTGACTTGATCGACGCGGTGGCCGGCATGGCCTCGCCCACCGGGCAGTGGCCGGAAGCGATCCATCCGCACACCACGGGAGGCTGCATGGGCGACGGGCAGCATGGTTGGGCCGCCGCCGAGTGGATCCTCATGATTCGCAACCTGTTCGTGCGCGAAGAAGGCGACGCCCTGCTGCTGGGCTCCGGACTCTTTCCTCGATGGCTGGAGCAACAGGGGGAGGTCGCCTTCGGACCGACGCCCACCCCCTGGGGGCCGATTCATGTACGCTTCACCGCTTGCGCGAACGGCCTGCTGCTGACCGCCGACGCCGCTTGGCACGGCGATGCCCCGGAGCTTCGCGTCCAAGTGCCCGGCTATCGGGCGGGGATCGTCCGCGAGCCGGTAAGGCAACTGCTGATCGAGAGGAACTTGGCATGAAAATCGTCATGTTCACCAACACATATCTGCCGCTGGTTTCCGGAGTGACTCGTTCGGTCGAAACGTTCAGCGACGACCTGCGGACGCTTGGCCACGAAGTCCATGTGGTTTGCCCGACCTTTCAGGGCGCCACCAAGTCGACCGACACGATTCTGCGGGTTCCGGCGATCCAGAACTTCAACGGCAGCGACTTCTCGGTGCGGATTCCGCTGCCCGGTGCAATCAGCCAACACCTTTACAAGTTCCCTCCCCACCTGATCCACTCCCATCATCCGTTTCTCTTGGGCGATGCTGCGCTACGCAAAGCCAGGGAGTTGGGGCGGCCGCTGGTATTCACTCATCACACCATGTACGAAGACTATACGCACTACGTCCCGGTCAATCAGCAGCGGCTCCGGCAGTTTGTGATTCGCCTGAGCACCGACTATGCGAACCTGTGCGATCATGTCGTTGCCCCGAGTGAAAGCGTTGCCCATGTGCTCCGCCAACGCGGCGTCGAATCCCCGATCACGGTCATCCCCACCGGCGTGGATAGGGACTTGTTTGCCAGCGGCAAGGGTCGGGCGATGCGCAAGCGGCTGGGCATCCCGCCAACCAGCAAGGTGATCGGCCATCTTGGCCGTCTGGCGCCTGAGAAGAATCTCGATTACTTGGCCGAAGCGATCGCCCGCTACCTGGGCCGCGATGCCGCCGGCGACAGTTGCTGCCTGATCGTGGGCAGCGGTCCCTCCCAAGAGCAGATCGAAAGAATCTTTCGGGATCGCGGCGTTGGCGAGCGTCTGTATATGGCTGGCAAGCGTGCGGGGCAGGAGCTGGCCGATGCATACGCGGCCATGGATCTGTTCGTCTTTGCCAGCAAGACCGAGACGCAGGGCATGGTCTTGGCCGAGGCGATGGCGGCCGGCAAGCCGGTCATCGCGTTGGATGCGCCCGGAGCGAGGGAAGTCGTCCATTCGGACGAAGTCGGACGATTGCTGGACGGCGATGCCGATGCAGAAGTCTTTGCGGAGGCCATCGCCCAGTTCCCTCTGGCTGGCGACGCGTACGCTCGACACGCTCGGGCAGCCAGCGAGCGGGCCCGCAAATTCAGCCGCGAGCAATGCAGCCGGAGACTGGCCGCGCTGTACGAACAACTCGAGCGGCAAGCGCGGCGCGAAACCGGCGGCGAACAGCACACCGCATGGGATTCGCTGTTGGTCCGCCTGCAGACCGAATCGGACTTGCTGGCCGCCAAAACCCATGCTCTGGTCGCCGCAACCGAGGGAGACTCGGACACCAATCGGGTCCAATAGTGCGTTGTCCAGACTGTGTCTGCGGTTTCGCGGTCATGGACAACCACTTGCACGTTCTGGTGCGGTTGGAGCCGGATGCCGCAAACAGGAGATGACCGAAGAGGCAAAAACCGATCTCGACTTCTACCCAGTCGCGGCGCGCCGGACCATCGTGTCAGCGATCCGCCTGCAACTGATGCTGTACTTCTGGTGCGTGGGAGACAGGTACTACTGTGAAAACGATTGATTTGGGACAGCAAGAAGTGGCTTTGTCGACACTAATTGACTGGGCGCGTCAAGAACCCGTGTTGCTGTTAGCCCCGGACGGTCAAGAATTCTGCTTGGCTGAGGCAGACGATTTCGACCAGGAGGTCAATAGGTTGCGACAGAGCCGCACCTTCCAGGAATTCCTCGCTGCGCGTTCGGCGTGCTCGCAACGAATCCCGTTGGAGCAGATCGAGCGGGAACTCCAAGAGTTGCCTTGAAGTGGCTCGCAGTCAGGAGTTACGGAGGCGCGGTGAATGTGATTCCGCGAAATGGAGCTGGCGTTGATGAGGATGTCGTCTGGCGGTGGTTGGTGGCCGACGAATCTGCAGGTCGGTAACCGCGTTTTCCAAACAAGAACAGCCTGATTTCTTCCTCCACAACATCGTCGCGGTCTGGCTGCAGCAGACCCAACGCGTGGGCCACAATCGACTCACGCTCATCGGCAGTAGCAGGCACACTCCGTGTGCCGTACGCCACGGTAGCAGGCACACTCCGTGTGCCGTACGCGGGGGTTACGGCACACTCCGTGTGCAGTCCGGGGGTTACGGCACACGGAGTGTGCCTACTACTTTGTTGTTTTGGTGCCGTGCTTAGGCTGTTATTGCCGCCTGATTGACGATGTTTTGGCCTTCGCCTCGAATGTACGATTCGATGTTGTCCACGGTTGTTTCCAGGATGCGTGAAACGGCTTCCCGCGTGTTGAAGGCGCTGTGAGGCGTGACGACCACGTTGCGCAGACGAATGAGCACGTGGTCGGCCAAGAGCGCGTCCAGGTTGTGCTTCCGCTCGTACACAGAACGAAGCAGCTCGGCCTCTTCGCGAATGACCGGTTCCTCGGGCAACACGTCCAGGCCGGCCCCGCACACTTTGCCTTCGGCCAAGCCCCGCACCAGTGCCTGGCTGTCGATCACATTGCCCCGTGAAGTATTGATGATGATCGCACAGTCCTTCATCTGCGCGATTTGTTTGTACGAAAGCAAGTGCCGTGTTTCCGGCGTCGAGGGAACGTGCAGACTGATCACATCGGCGCGCTGCAGCAGTTCGTCCATGTCGACGTACGTGAAACCGATCTGTTCAGCCGCTTCGGCATCGGGTTTCACGTCGCATGCGATCACTTCCATGCCAAACCCGAGCGCGATACGGATCACGTGCCGTCCGATGTTGCCGGTGCCGACCACGCCGAACGTCTTGCCCTCCAGATCGAAGCCCTGGAGCCCGCGGGGGGAGAAGTCGCCTTTCCGGGTGCGATCGATGGCCTGGTCCATTTTGTGGCTGAGCGTCAGCAGCAGCGCGAATACGTGTTCTGCCACCGTATTGTCGCCATAGGTCGGTACGTTGCACACCGCCACGTCATGCTGTTCGCAATAATCGAGATCGATGTGGTCGACCCCGGTCGAACGGGTGGCGATCAGCTTCAAGTTGGGAAATTGTTCCAGCACTTTGCGGTTGAGCCGGGAGTAGATGAACGTCGAAACGGCCTCGGTATCGGCATGCTCGCTCGCGTTCTCGGCCGAGAGCGAGTCGCTGAGCAGCTTGACGTCGTGTTGCTGGCGAAGGTCCTCGAAGGCCTGGCGTTCCCAGGCCTCCAAGTCAAAAATTGTCATCTTCATCAGGAAGACTCCTTTCGATCAGTCTAATTTTTCGTTGTGTCGTTTGTCCTGCTGTCCGCTGTTGCAAACCGTATGCCACCAGGCAGGCCGGCGGCAACCACCGCATTCCGCTGTGGAACATGGCTCCACGCCCGTCAGGCTGTCGCATCACGGCGCCAAGCTGTCATGCACAGCGGGTGCGGCCGGCCTTTGGCGCCGCCATGGATCAGCATGGATCAGGGAACGGCCGGCAGACGCTGCCGCGAAACAGGCTGGCTGGGCGGCACGGGGGTATCTGCCGATGATTCGTCAGACAGACCAGGGTCCCTGAGCAGACGATACCCGCCCGGAACACCATGCGGCGAAAGCACGATTTGCCATACTTGGTTGACCCGAGCCCGAAAGGCGCCGGCGCAAGACAGCAGATAGTACCGCCACATCCTGTAGAACCGCTCGTCATACCGATCCTTCAACGATGGCCAGTGCCGGTGAAAGTTATCAAACCAGTGCATGAGTGTCCGATCGTAGTTCGCCCCCAGGTTCTGCCAATCCTCTACGACAAAACGCCCTTCAACCGCCTGGCAGATCTGCCGTGCCGAGGGAAGCTGGGAGTTGGGAAAGATGTAACGGGCGATCCAAGGATCGTGTCCGGTCGCAGTCTGTTGGACGCCGATGCTGTGCAGCAGACCCAGTCCCGAATCCTCAAGACACCTTCGTACGACGGCCATGAAAGAGTCGTAGTTCTTCGGGCCGACGTGCTCTAGCATTCCCACGCTCAGAAGCCGATCGAACCGTTCGTCCAGGTCGCGGTAGTCCTGGTAGCAAATTTCCACGGGCAGTCCGCGGCACAACCGGGTGGCAAAGTCGACTTGTTCTTGCGAGACGGTCACTCCCACGACGTCCACCCGATACCGTTCGGCCAAGTAACGCGCGGTGCCTCCCCAGCCGCAGCCGATATCCAGCACGCGCATCCCGGGCTCCAACCCCAGCTTACGGCCGATCAGCTCCAGTTTCGCCTCCTGGGCTTCGTCCAGCGTCGCGGCGTGGTCCCAGCAGCCGCAACTGTAGATCAATCGCCGGTCCAGCATCGCCTGGTACAGTCCGTTCCCGATATCGTAATGGTGTCTGCCGATCCGGAACGCCCGTGACGGCGACTGGAGATTCACCAGCTTGGAACTCAGCACGTGGCAGGTGTCGTACCACGAGCCGACCATCCGGTCCAAACGCGCGCGGAGGATCCGGAAGAAGAACTCATCCAGCCGTTCGCAATCCCACCAGCCGTCCATGTAGGACTCGCCCAACCCGAGCGATCCTTGGGCCAGCACGCGAGAGAACATCGCGGGGTGATGCACCTGGATGTCCCAGGGCCGCTGATCGCCCGTATGGACGCCGGCGGCGGCCAGCAGTTTCTCGGCCCGAGCACGCGACTGCCCATTTGCTGACTTTCTCCACATGGCTCCTCCTTTCTATGCGGCTGCCGGTTCGCGTATCTGGGCCAAGGCATAACGCACCATTTGGCTCGCATAGAGGTTTGTCATGCACACATCGCAAGGCCCCTGTTTCCCCGCTGTATCCCATGATTGCAATTTGCATGCCAAGATGTTCAGGCTGCCAGGCAACGGGTTAGTAGGTCCCGTTTTGGTGCCAAGCTGATCTTGCCAAGCAACCCAGTGACTTACTGACGGCCCAACGTGTCTGTCTGTCGCACTGGAAACGGCCAACAGAGAACGCTACGGTATCCCCAACGCCTCTTCGCTTTTGGCACTGTAGTTGCACATGGGTTGTCTTGTTTGGAGATTGCCTGTCGACGCCCAACCCGACGACGACTGGCGGGCGGTGGGCGACTTACAGGCCGCCGGTGCGACACTCGAAGAAACGGCCCCTTCACAGGACGTCGCGGGAACTTTCGGAAACAAGTAAGCACCGTTCGAGAAATAACTGACGCACTTTCTGCCGCCTCACCCTGCCCTCTCCCACGAGGGGCGAGGGAACATCGGACAGTTATTTCTCGAACGGTGCTAAGGAGCCCAGAGTCATGGATCGTTGCCGAATCATGTTCGCTGTCTGGATTGCCGGGGGAATGCTTTTGGGGAGCGTCCTGGCGGAGCCGACCTCTATCGACGTCCGCGTGATATCGAAAGGGGCGAAGTTTGTCGGCACATCAATCGGCGGGGTCGAGGTGGTCATCCGCGATGCCGAGACGGGCCAAATCCTTGCCCGCGGTAAGACGGTGGGTACCACTGGCGACACAAGCAAGCTCATGACCGAGAAAGCACCGCACCATGCCCCCGTGTCCACGGAAGATGCCGCCGTTTTTCGGACGCAGGTCGAGCTGATCGAACCCCGGCGAATCGAGGTGACCGCGCGGGGGCCCTTGTCGCAACGCCAGGCGGAGAATACCGCCAGCGTCACGCAATGGATGGTACCTGGCAAGCCGGTGACCGGGGGGGATGGACTGGTGCTCGAACTGCCAGGCTTCGCCGTCAACGTGCTCGCTCCACCCGCCCACATGAACCTTGCCGGAACTCCTCAGTCGGTTGCACGGCGGGCCAATGTATGCATGATGTGCGGGTGTCCCATCACTCCGGGCGGGCTTTGGGACGCGGACCAGTTTGAGGTGGCCGCCTTCGTTTACCACGATGGCCAGAAGTGCGGGGAGTTGCCGCTGGAGTATGCCGGACAGCCAAGTCAGTTCCAGGCCACGCTCGAAGTCGATAGAACGGGCCTCTACGAAGTCATCGTCTATGCGTACGATCCAGCCAATGGGAACACCGGTGTGGACAAGACCACATTCATCGTCACCGAATGACCGTGTGTATCGACGAGCGCGGTCCAAGCAGACGACACGCTCATCTTGCAGAAGGTGCGGATTCTGCCCGCCAACCTGCGGCAGAATCTCGCCATTCATTCATTTATCCTTTTCACCCCGCTTCTTGTCCGGATTCGGAATCCGCAACAAAAGGGCATAAAGCACCGGCACCGTCGTCAAAGTCAGCAGCATGCCAAACCCCAGCCCAAAGGCGATCACGTTGGCCATATCATAGAACAACACGTCGCCAGTGAGGATCAGCGGCGCCAGGCCCAGGATGGTAGTCAGCGCCATCATCAGGATCGGCCGCAGCCTCAGTTGGGCGCCTCGAATGAGTGCCTGGAAATCCTCCTGCTCCTCCTGTCGTTGCTCATCGATGCTCGAGATGATCAGGATGGCGTAGTTGACGATGATTCCTCCCAGCGACAGGAAGCCCAGGATGGACATGAACCCGAACCAACTGCCGCTCGCCAGCAGACCGATCGCCGCTCCGACAAAGGCAAGGGGAATGGTCAGGGCGATGATCAGTGGCCGCCGGAACGAGTTGAACTGCCAGACCAGCAGGGCGATGATGGCAAACAGCGCGAGCGGCACATGTTCGAACAACGCGGCCCGCGCCTCCTGGGAAGCCTCCGTCTCGCCGCCCCATTCCCAAGTGTAGCCGCCGGGTAGATTCGCGAAGAATTGCTGCAGGCGTTCCTCCAATGCCGCCTCGAATTCAACTGCGGTCCAGTGTCGATGCTTGGCGGCGATCGTGACCGTGCGTTGCTGATTGCGCCGCTGAATGCTCCCAAAGTCCACAACCGGCTCCAACTCGGCCACCTGCAGCAGCGGCACGTTGGCTCCGCTGCGGGCCGAATGGACGTTGACCGAGTTGAGTCGCTGCAGACTGTGGCGTTCGGACTCCTCGCCCCGAACGGCGATCGGAATGACAATGTCGTCATCGAGGAATCCGGTCACCGGCTCTTGGTCAAAGAAGGCATTGAGCGACAGGGCGATATCGCGGGAACTGACGCCCGAGCGCCGCGCCCGAGCCTGGTCCACGACGACCCTGGCCTTGAAAATGAGATTCTCCCAGTTGTTGTGGATGTCGTATGCGCCCTCGACCTCGTGCATCAAGAACTCCAACTCGCGGCCCAACGCATACAACTGCTTGGCGTCGGGGCCCGATAGTCGCAGCTCCACGAGTCCGGTTTCCACATAGCCCAGAAAAGGGGTCGCTATGCGAACGCGGGCCTCGCCGTGCTCCCGCAGCATGTGTTCGCGGGTTTTGCGTATCATCGGTTGGACCTGCTCGTGCGAGTCCAGCCCCACCACAAGGAAGCCGCGATGGGGTGTCGGATCAATCGGGGCGACGGTGAGAAAGAAACGCGGCCCGCCGATTCCGACGTACGCGATCGTGCGTTCGACTTCAGGATTGACTTCTTCATCGACCAGCCAGTCCACCAGGTCGCGCACCGTGCGGTCCGTGTCCAGCAGCGACGCCCCGGCCGGCAAATCCACATAGATCATGAATTCAGCTCGCTCGGACCGGGGAAAAAATTGTTCGGGCACCAGCGCGATCAGCCAAACGCCCACGGCGATCAGAATCGCCAGTACGACGGGTACCGCGATCCGGAAGCGAAGCAGCAATTCCAAGAGGCGACGGTATACCCGAAACATTCTTCTCCCCAGCATTTCGTCCTCCGAGGAAGGGTTCTCGGGCGTCTTGATAAAGTGCATGCACAGCAGCGGCACCGTCGTCATCGCCAGCACCCATGAGCCGATCAGGGTGATGGCGATCACCAGGCTGAGCGAGCGAGTGTATTCCCCCGCCTCATCCTGGGTCAGCAACGGCGGCGTAAATGCGATCACCGTGGTCAGCGTCGCCACGCTCAGCGGCACCGCCAGAATCCTGCCCGCATCCTTCGCCGCCTTGCACCGCTCCTGGCCGGTGCCCAGCCGCCGCCGGATCTCCTCGGCGACCGCGACGAAATTGGAGACAAGCATGCCCAGCGAAATGATCATCGCGGCCAGCGAAACGCGATGCAGTTCAACGCCGATGGCTCGCATGATCACCAGCGTCCCTAGCGTGGTCACCGGGATCATCAGGCCGACGATCAACCCTTCGCGCAAACCCATGAACACAAGCGTCACCACAAGCACGATGCCGAGCGTCTGGTAGAGGCTGCGAGTCACGTCGTCGACGGCGTGCTGGACCGGCTCGGGCTGGTAAGTTGCCAATTCAAACCGGTAGCCGACCGGCAACTGCGCCTCGATCCGCCGCACACGCTCCTTCAGACGCGGACCGAACTGGAGCACATTCTGGCCGGCCCGCATGGTTACGGCCAGCACGATCGTCTCCTGGCCGTTGAAATACGCCAGCCGCGCGGGTGGATCCCGGTACCCGCGGCGCACCGTGAAGATGTCGCGCAGCGCCACGAGCCGATCCTGCTCGGGAATGCGAAACCAAACATTCTCGATGTCTTCCAGCGTCCTGAAATATCCGCTCGGCTCGATGAAAATCTGTCGTTGGTCGACGATGATGTGCCCGCCCGGTAGAATGACGTTCTGATCCTGGAGCGTGGCGGCCAGCATGGTGACGTCGATGCAGTACTGCGCCAGTCGCGTGTTGCTGGTCTCCAGATAGATACGTTCATCGCGCACACCCCGTACAAATCGATGCGGCCCACCCCCTGGACCTCGTACAGTTGATCGCGGGCGTCGCGGGCGGTCTGACGCATCTGGGCGGGCGTGAACCCGCTGCCGATCAGCGCTATCGAAGCGACCGCCACATCGCCGAAATCATCGTTCACGAACGGGCCCAGCGTCCCGGCCGGCAAATCGGTCGCCGCGTCACCCAGTCGATGGCGCATGTCGTCCCAGATCGGCTGTAGATCGAAATAGCGCGGATCGATCTGCACGCGGATGAAAGCCACCCCCGTCCGCACGTTTGATTTGATCTGGTCGACCTCGGGCATCTGCCGGATCGCCTCTTCCAGACGCCGCACCACAAGCTGCTCCATCCGCTCGGGTGGCATCCCCGGTTTGAAGATCGTTACCACCGCCTCGCGGATCGTGATCTGCGGGTCCTCGCGGCTCGGAAAGTCCTGATAAACCCATAGTCCAACGACGGCGATAGTTGCCGTCAACAACAAGGTCAGCCTGCTGTACCTGAGGCCGGCGGCGGTCAGATCCATTATCGTTCTCCCGGCTGGTCATTCGGCTGGAGGCGGACCTGCTGTCCGTCGCGGAGGAACTCGACCCCCGCCGCCACAATGAGGTCCCCCGCCTGCACGCCGCTGCGAACCTCGATCCGGTCGGCGTGAATCGTGCCGATCTCAACAGACGCCCGGTGAACGGTCGAGTCTTCTTTGTCCACGAGCCATATCGCGGCCCGGCCGGGCCCCTCCGCCAGCACCGCCGCCGCGGGTACGAGAAACCCCGTCACGCCCGCCTCAAGTTCAAAGCGGAAGGCCACCTCGACCGTCATGCCCGCCCAGACGTCGTATTCGTTCTCCAGTGCAATCGTGACGGGAAAGGCATTGGCGGCGATCGAGCTTCGGCCGATCTCGATGACCCGGCCCGGCAGGTCCGTCATTTCGCGGGCAGGAACATCTACCGTGACGGTATCGCCGACCCTGATGTTGTAAACCAGCGTTTCGGGCACCAGCACGGTTACCTCGGCCTCGCGCTCCACTTGCAGCCTTAGGATCGGTCGGCCCGCAGCCACCTCCTCGAACTCCTCGACCATCCGGCCGGCGATGACGCCCTCATAGGGGGCCGTCAGGCGGGTATTGTCCAGGTCGTGTTCGGCAAGGCCAAGACGCTGCCGGGACACCTCGACCTGCTCATGAGCCGTCTTGTACTGCGCACGCGCCTCGTCATACTGCCGTGTGCTGATCACGTCGCGCTCGAACAACTCGCGCTGCCGCTGGTAGGCTCGCTCGCTTTGTTCCAGGGCCGTCTGCGCCTGCTCCAGTTGTCCGCGCCGGACATCAACCGTCAACTCGTATGGCTCCCGATCCAGGACCGCCAAGAGCTCGTTCCGCTTGACCAAGTCGCCCAAGTCCACCTCGATCGATTCGATCGTGCCGTCGACGGAGAAAGCCAAGTCCGCTGTCTCGGCAGGCTCGACCACCCCCGATAGACGGGCTATCCGCGCTGGTGCGTATTCCTCGATCGAGAACGTGCGGACGGTTTGCACCAGCGCGATCACGGGCTCATCATCGGCCCGCTCGCAACCTGCAGGCAGGATCGTCAGGGCGGTAACCAAGAGGGCCATGAGCATCGAAATCTTGCATCGCATTGGATCACGGATCGGAATTTTGAGTATCTGTCTCTCGTTGCGGCCGCCGACCCTTCTTAAGTTGCTTGTTCTAAGATTCATATCAACGACCCTTGTAAAGAATCAGACGGACTTTCCTCCATGCTATGTCGATGTCAAGGCCATCGCGCGCCGGTCAGTCCCCGGGGCTCAGCAATTCAAAGCCGGCGGTGACGTCCAACAGTTCCTCGGTAATGGTGTTTTGGCGGCGGCGGTGGTATTGGGCTGTCAGTTCGTCCAGCCGTTCCTCGACGTTCTTCTCCGCTGCTTGCATGGCGGCCAGACGAGCGGCGTTTTCCGACGCCAGCGACTCGGCCAGCCCCCGGTAGAACGTCGTGAACAGGTACTGCCGCGTGATGGACGAGAACAGCGTCTGTGCATCCATGGTGAACATGGGCAGCATCCGGGTGGGCCACGGTCGGCCGCGCAGCGAATCCAGCCATGTAGCGTCGAGCGGAACGACCTGCTGGAAATGCGGCTCGTACGAGGCTCCGCCTAACGGCCGCTGGTGGAACAGCCACACCCGGCCCGCGCGGCGCTCCTCGCGCCAGCGATCGATTCTCAGCAGCAACTCTTCCACTCGGCGAGTGATTTCCGCCACGGACCCCGGGACGTTCAGCGCGACGTTTGTCCGCGTCCCGGAGGCCTCCCACTCGGCCGCCGCGCGCATGCCGACCACCAACGCCGCCGTCTGGTCCGGTCCAGTCCCGCTTTCCTCAAGTCGGGCCGCGGCGTGGGTTACGATCCGCCCGTTGAACTGGCCGCACATGCCCTGGTCGGACCCCAGAACGACGATCGCCACCGGCTGGTCGGAACCGGAGGGGGTGAAGCCCCAGGCGCCCGGCGCCTGCTGTAACACGATCTGCATTCCCAACTCGAGGCTTCGGGTATAATCCTGCAGGGCGTCGACCGCTTGCTCGTACTGCCGAATATTCACGGCTGCCAGCCCTTTCATGGTCTTCACCACCGATTGCAGGTCCTGGACCGATTGGATGTGGCGTCCCAGCGACTCAAGCGTTTGCATCGGCGGCCTCCTGCCCGCGTTCCCGCAGGACTTCCTTCGCCACGCGGCGGAGCGACTGGCGGTCCTCGTCGGTAAGCTTCTCGCCCGCATCGATCCGTCGCACCAGGTCTTGGAGTTCGTCGCCGACGGCCCGGACGATGGCCGTTTCGGTCTCGGCAACCTGCCCCGTCGACAGGTCGTCGAACAGGCCGTCGCTGGCGGCCACCAGGACGGCGATCTGCTGCGCCGCGCTCAAGGCGGCATTTTCCGGTTGCTTGAAGACTTCGCGGATGCGGCGGCCGTGTTCCAACGAGCGGCGGGTGTCTTCGTCGATGCGGGTCCCATAGCGACTGAATCGCTCCAACTCCTCGAACTGGGAGTAGGCCAGGCGGAGCTGACCGGCCACGGCTCGATAGGCGGGCAACTGCGCATTTCCGCCCACGCGCGACACCGATCGTCCCGCGTCGACCGCCGGCAGCAGGCCCTGCCGGAAGAGCCGCGGCGAAAGGTAGATCTGCCCGTCGGTGATGGAGATCAGATTCGTCGGGATGTACGCCGAGATATTCTGCGCTTGGGTTTCGATGATCGGCAGGGCCGTAAGCGATCCGCCGCCCAAGTCGTCGTTCAGGTGCGTCGACCGTTCCAGCAGACGGGAATGGATGTAGAAGATATCGCCGGGATAGGCCTCGCGGCCGGGGGGCCGGCGCAGCAGCAGCGATAATTCGCGATACGCCCGCGCGTGCCGCGTCAGATCGTCATAGACGACCAACACATCGCGGCCTTGCTGCATGAAGTATTCGCCCATGCTGGTGGCCGCATAGGGCGCGGCGTAGCGCAGTCCGGCGGGATCGTCGCCGCTGGTGGCCAGCACCGTGCAGTAGGACATGGCCTGTTCGCGCCGCAGCTTTTCCACGACTCGAGCAATGGCCGAACTGCGTTGTCCAATGGCGCAATAGATGCACACGACGTCGCGGCCTTGCTGGTTGACGATCGTGTCCACGGCGATGGTCGTCTTGCCGGTTTGGCGATCGCCCACGATCAACTCGCGCTGCCCCCGGCCGATGGGGATCAGCGCGTCGATGACCTTGATGCCGGTCTGCAGCGGCGTTTGGACCGGCGAGCGTTGAAGGACCTCGGTGGCCGGACGCTCGATGGGCAACCGCTCGGCTCTCCGGATGGCGCCGCGGCCGTCCCGGGCGCGGCCGGTGGCGTCGACAACGCGGCCCAGCAGGGCTTCGCCGACGGGAACGTCCATCACGCGCCGGGTGCGTTGAACCCGATCGCCTGCCTGGATCGCCGCTCCCGGATCCATCAGCATCACCCCTATTTGCTCTTGGTCCAGATTAAACGCCAAACCGCGTCGTCCGCCGGGAAAGCGGACCAGTTCTTCCGCCTGCACGCCGGGCAGTCCGTCGGCCAGCGCGAAGCCCTCGCCGACCTCGATCACCCGGCCGACTTCGGCCAGGACCAATTCGGCGCGCTGCTGCCGCAGAGCCTGCTGGACGGCGGTCCGAAAAGCGGTAGCGGCTTGCGTCAAGAAGGCCTCTTGCTGCGGCATGATTAAGACTCCTCCGAAGGCTGGTCCGATGGCAATTCGTCGCGCACCGCTGCGTTGATGGCTTCGCCAAAGTCGTCCAGGTACTGCCGCAGGGTCCAGTTCAGGGCGTGACCTTTCGAGCGGACTTCCAGCCCGGCGATCAATTCGGGCGCGGTTTCGAACTTGGGGGTGATATCTTGCCCGAGGCACCGTCCCAGTGCTTCCACGATCTGGCTTCGCAGGTCCTCGGGCAATTCGGACGCCGAGGCGACGACGACTTCTCCATCGGCCGACCTTGCGGCCTCGGCCAAACCCTCCAGCTTTCCCTCCCCGTCGTCGTCCAACCGGCGCAACAGCGCGTGCGCGGCGGCTTGTTCAACCTTAGTATCGGCCAGATCCACAAGCGCCCGCTCGACCGAACGATGGAGCGCTTCGCCGGCCTCCTGGCTCAACTGGCGCAGGAACTGCTCCCGCTCGTGTTCGACGTCCTCCCGCCAGCCGCGCCGCATCTGCTCGACTTCCTCCCGAGCGCCGCGCACCCATTCGTCGCGCTGCTGGCCCGCTTCCTGGCGAGCCTGGTCCAGCATCTCCTGACGCTTCGCATCCAACCGGCGGCGTTCTTCGGCAAGCGCCTCTTCCTGTCTGGTCGCTTCCGCCTGCTTGCGCTCCGCCTCGTTCAAACGGCCGGCGATCGTTTCTTCCCGTTGATCCATCGCCCGGACGATGCGGTCGAACAGCAACCATTTCAGCAGCACCACCAGGATCAGGAAGTTGACAATCTGCGCGCCAACGGTGAACCAATCGATCAACATGACATATTACTCCGAAGCCCACAGGGCCTATTTCCTGCCGGAAAAGGGGGCTGAACCTCATTTCAAAGGGTCTGACCCCTTTTCTGACAGCCCCCTTTTTGACAATCGCTAATTTGCTGCCTGGTTGATGAAGTGGTTCCAGAACGGATTTGCGAACAGAACGATCATCAACACAACAAAACAGTAAATGGCCGTCGATTCGATCATCGCCAGGCCCACGAACAGGGTGCGTACGATGGTCGAGGTTTCGTCCGGTTGCTGGGCGATGGATCGGAGCGCTTCGGCCAAGGCGCGGCCTTCGCCCAGTGCCGGGCCGATCGCGCCGATCCCGATCGTCAAGCCGGCGGTGAATATGGAGATGGCGGCGATCCAAGCTTGGGATTCCATGAGGGGTGTCTCCCTTGAAAGGGTGGGGTTGTCAAGTACCGGGCGGCGAGTCGGATTCCGCGCCTGCGCTGTCGCTCTGGCGACGAGCCTCCGATCCCGAGGCGATATACACTGCGGCCAGCACAGCGAAAATGTAGGCATGAATCAGGCCGGTCAACAGACCGAGCATCTGCATAAGAATCGGGAAAAACAAGGGCACCACGGCCACCAGGATGGCGACGATCTTCGTCGCACTCATCACATTGCCGAACAATCGCACGGCCAAAGCCAGCGTCCGCGAAAGCTCGCCAATGATATTAAACGGCAGCATGATGACGCTGGGTTCTATGTAGTGCCGCAGGAATCCACCCACACCCTGATCGAGGATGCCGTAGACGGGAACGGCCACGAACACGCAGATCGCCAGCGCGGCGCCCGTGGACAGCGAGGCGGTGGGAGGCACATAGCCCGGAACAATCATCAGCGCGTTCGACACGGCGATGAACAGAAACAAGCCGCCCAGGAACGGCAGGTAGGGGCTCGGCGACTGGCGCATGATCTGGCGAGTTTGGTCGCGGGCATACCCGACAATCACCTCCAACAGATTCTGCCAGCGCGACACCGACGGGCCGGTCGACAGGTTGCGCGTGATCGCCCAGGCGCCGCCCACCATCAAGGCCATGAGAACCCAGGTCCACAGGAGCGTGGCATTCAGGCTGGCGAATCCCCACTGCCAGAAGATGACTTCGTCCGGGCTGATGTGCGTCATGTCCATGCGACGTCCTTTACGGTGCGTTCTGTACTTGGTTCTCAACCCGACCGCCTCGTCCGGCGGGCGACGCAACGACGGCCCGCACGAGGCACACGCGGACCACCAGATAGCCGGTCAAGGCGGCCAGCGCCAGTACCCAGTGTCGACTCGCCAGCCAGAACATACCGGCCACTACCGGTGCCGCGCGGACCAGGAAACTGCCGAACGCCAATGCCAGCGGATGCCGAGCGTCGGGCAAGCGGCGGACGGTCCAAAGCAGCCCGCCGAAGAAGACGATTCCCAATCCAGCACCAACCGCTGCGGCCAGGGCCAATTCCGAAATGGAGACGTTCACGATCGAGATTCCCTCCTATTTCCGTTCACTTTCCCGCTTGACCCAGAACCACGCTGTCCAGCAGCCCACGCCCACTCCGACCAACAGCATGGTCAGGGTCCATGACACCTGGCCGCCCAGATGCCGGTCCATCCCCGCGCCGATCGCGATGCCCAACAAACTGGGGATGGCTACCGACCAACCGACCAGGCCGAACATGCCCAGCCAGAACCAAGGGCCGCGGTCACCTTCGCGCCGGGCGCGCAGCTTGCGCTTTTCTTTGCGGGCCACCGAGTGGCGAAAATCTCCGGCCGCCGAGGATCGGTCTGGCGGCTTCTTCGGCCGTCGGTCATCCATGGGCCTGCCGCTCCCATTGTACGAGGCGGTTGATGAAGTCGGCTTCCAGCTTTCCCAAGGCCGCCCGGGCACGCCGCTCCCGCTCGTCGAGCGCCTGCAATTCTTCATCGACGGCCCGCTGCAATTCGCCCAAGGGCCGCCCGCTGATGACCCGGGGCGTGGACACCAGAACCTGGTCGCCGCACTTGACCAGCGTGCCCCGGTCGACGGCCAGAAAGGTTTGCTTGCCGGCGCTGTCCTCGAATGCCAGCAGGCCCGGAACCAGGATGGCGACGAAGTCCAGATGCCGCGGCAGCAGGCAAAAGACGCCATTCTCGGCCTCCGCCGTGACCTTGGCCACTTGTTCGTCGAGCGCAACCCGTTCGGGCAGAAGAATGCGGAGCTTCACGGTGCCTCCTCCTGGGCGTCGCGGCGAGACGGATTGCTTCCGGTGGCCTCGTCGATGCGCCCGATCATATACAACTTCTTCTCCGGGACGTCGGCCAACTGGTCGTCCAAAATGCGTTCGCACCCCTCCAAGGCATCACTCAAATCCACCACTCTGCCCTCTTGCCCCGTAAACCGCTCGGTGACGGCGAATGGTTGGGTGAGGTACCGTTCCAGACGCCGTGCTCGATGGACCACGGCCTGGTCGTCGCGCGACAGTTCTTCCAAGCCGAGCATGGCGATAATATCCTTGAGTTCCTCATAAGTGGCCAGGGTCTGTCGCACCCGCTGGGCAACGTCGTAGTGGCGCTGCCCGACGACTTGCGGGGTGAGCATCTTCGAGTCGGATTTCAGCGGATCGATAGCCGGGTAGAGTCCTTGGCTGGCTCGCTCGCGGGAAAGCACGATCGACGCGGAAAGATGGCCGAACGTATGTACCGCCGCCGGGTCGGTGAAATCGTCGGCGGGCACGTATACGGCTTGAATCGACGTGATCGCCCCCGACCGCGTGCTCGCAATGCGCTCCTGGAGGGCCGAAAGCTCGGTTCCCATCGTGGGTTGATATCCCAGTCGCGACGGAATGCGGCCCATCAGTCCCGAGACCTCCATGCCCGCCTGGATGAACCGGAAAATGTTGTCGATCAGCAACAGCACATCGCGGTGCAGCCGGTCCCGGAAATGCTCTGCGACCGTCAGCGCGGCGTGACCCATCCGGTAGCGGGCGCCGGGCGGTTCGTTCATTTGGGCAAACATCAACACGGTGTTCTCCAGCACGCCGGCTTCCTGGAGTTCGCGGTACAGTTCCTCCCCTTCTCGGCAACGCTCGCCGATCCCGCAAAACATGCTCATGCCTTCGTGCTGGCCGACCACATTATGAATCATTTCCATGATCAGCACGGTCTTGCCGACGCCCGCCCCGCCGAACAAGCCGGCCTTGCCGCCGCGTTCCAGCGGCGAGAGGACGTCGATCGCCTTGATGCCGGTGGCGAAGACCTCCGCCTGCGTGGTGCGTTCGGTCAGCGGCAAGGAGGGCTGGAGAATCGCCTGCCGCTCCAGTCCCTCCGGCAAAGCCTTGTGGTCCAGCGCGTCGCCGAAGATGTTCAGCACGCGTCCGAGCAGCCCTTCGCCGACGGGCACCGTGAAGGGCTTGCCCGTATCGACAATGGTACTGCCGCGGCTGAGGCCTTGCGTGGGCGTCAATGCCAGACCTCGAACGGTGTGCGCGTCAAGATGCCCGACCGCTTCGATCACCATCTTCCCGTCCTCGCCCGCCTGCAACTGGTGATTCAGCCGGGGGAGGTTCGGAAACCATGCGTCGACGACGCTGCCGCGTACGGCCAGTACTTTTCCACGGTTTCCGGTAGGGGGCGCGTTCATGACAACTCTCTCGTCTCGCGCGGATTGGTGACTGTGCCGGGCTTCTCGGAGCAAGTCCTGCCGCTACGATCGATTCGGTTGCAATTCACGTGCCGCGCAACGTGTGCCATGTCCGGAACGGGCCTCTCACAACCATCGAGTGCCCGTGCATACATCCTGGAAGGCGCGCCGACGCCCAAGCGTGTCGCAATGTCCGGCATATGCGTCACCTTGTCGGACCTTGGCCCAGCCTGCGTGGTGAACGAACCGTAAGCACCCGGCCAGGGGTTTCTTGTCAATGAAAGTAGCCGTGCATGGGGGACGCAACGGGGTCGGGAGTCGTTTTCGGCTGACGATTCACCATATCGAAAGCGGCTCACCCCTGATTGATGTTGGCAAAGCCGTTTTGGGGCGTTACGGCGCATGATTTGCTAAATCGTTGAATCACGTGTTCGGGTAAACCGGACTTATTTGGATGGTTCGCTTGCCGCGACGTGGCGGCGGGCGAGACGAGTTGTTAGCAAGAAGAAGGAGAACGAAATGTTTCGGAATCTTGGCTTGGTATCAGCCTTGATCGCTTTGGCCGTCGCTGCTGAGGGTCACACCGACGAGCACGAAGAAAACGGCCGCCTCGCGAAGGCTTCCGCTCTGATGGGGCGGAATGTGATCAACACTCAAAACGAAGCCCTCGGCGACCTCTACGATCTGATCATCGATCAGCAAGGGAACCGGATCTCCCACCTGGTGCTCGCTGAAGGCGGCGTCCTGGGAATTGGCGCCACCTTGCGTCCGGTTCCGATCGAAGCCGTTAAACTGACAAGGGCCCCCGACGCAAGGGTCGCTGAACTCACGCCGGCCCCACCCACGCCGGCGCCAAGGGCAGCCCGCCGTCCAGGACGTGGGCCATGGGTATTGCAAGTGGACATAACCCAAGAACGATTCCAGGAGGCTCCCAGCCTGGAAGACGATTGGAGCGTCGTCGAGGATCCGGAATGGGCTGCCAACCTTGACGTGCATTACGGCATGGAAGACATCGAACGACCTGATGAGCGGCAGACTTATCGGGTCAGCCAACTGAGCGGCACTCGAGTACGCGACCGAACGCGTATGCGTGATCTCGGCAATTTGCGGGAAATCGTGTTTGAGATGGGAACGGGCGACATCCGTTATGGTGCCTTGGCGCACGGCGGGTTCCTAGGGTTCGGCGAGACGCTTGTTGCGGTACCCTGGCCGGCGTTCACCATCCAGGCAATCGAGGGCTGGACCGAGTTCCAATTGGTGCTCGACGCTTCACAAGAGCAAATCCAGCAAGCTGCCGGCTTCGACCATGACCACTGGCCAACGGTCGCCAATCCGGGATTGGCGGAAGAACTTGATGCGCTGTAGCGAATGGACCGTCGGCGTTGGCATCGCGGCGGCGTCGACGTGCATGTTGGTGTCGGCGGGGTGGACGTTCACGTCCACCCCGCCGGCCCAAGACGATTTGGCGAACCAGGCCGGACCGGTCGCTTTCCCAACACTACGTTTCACGTGGAGGTGCTTAGCATGTTGTATTGGGCATTGATGTTTTTCATCATCGCAATTGTTGCCGCCGTCTTCGGGTTCGGCGGGATCGCCGCCGGGGCGACGCAGATCGCGCAAATTCTGTTCTTCGTCTTTCTGGTGCTGTTCATTGTCAGCCTGATCGCCGGACGGCCGCGTCGGCCGACTGTCTAACCTATCACCGTTCCAGGCTCTGGTCGCCGAGAATGTCCTGGACGTAGATCATCTTGACGGATTGAAGGATCACCGCCATCAGCGGGAATGCCAGCACGAAGCCCAGAAAACCGAGCAAGCTGCCGAAGAGGATTTGGCTGACCACGCCGAGAGCCGGGGGGATGTGTGCTGTCCGGTGGAATACGATGGGCATAATCACGTTTGCTTCCACGTTCTGGACTACCATGTACAGAAGGAACACATACAGGGCCAGCTGCGGCGACTCAAGAAAGGCGACCAGTAGGATGGGCACCAGGGCAATCAGCGGCCCCAGGTACGGAACGAAAGTCATCATCCCGGTGATCAGGGACAGGATTAACGCCTGAGGCACTCCCAGCAAGGCCAGCAGAATCCATGTGCTGATGGACAGGATAACCATAGAGATCAGTTGCCCAAGCAACCACCAGCGCAAGGTAAGACCTACGGCTGCCATCACTTCGGCGGCACGAGCGCGATGGGGGAGCGGGACCAGGTGGAGGACTCCCTGAACGTGCATCGTCGGGTTGTACGCGATGAACACGCCGACCACCAAAATGATCGCCATGCCCGTCAGGGCATCTCTTGTCGTGACAAAGATTCCGGTCACGCCGGTCCACAACTCGCCGAGGGCAGGCAACTGTTCTTCCACAACCGAAAAATCGTTCACCG
The DNA here is from genome assembly GCA_007121535.1 of Planctomycetaceae bacterium. Classification (GTDB taxonomy): domain Bacteria; phylum Planctomycetota; class Planctomycetia; order Pirellulales; family Pirellulaceae; genus SKKK01. The sequence continues at coordinate 30,807 of SKKK01000387.1, forward strand.
GAAGATTTCCGTCGGCGTGCTCTCGCACCCACTCCGCAAGCTGCTGGATGGACTTCTCCAACTGCTCGGCCAATTGGCCACTTTCCTCGACGACGAGCGGGATTACCAGATGGACCACGAAGACGAGCATGCCCATGAGAAGCATCAGCACGATGGTGACGGCAAGCCAGTGAGGCATCGCAGGCAGACGGGTGAGTTGCCGGGCGAAAAACACAAGCAGCACGGCCAGCAAAATACCGGCGAAGACGAGCAGAAGGATGTAGACCGCCGCCTTCGCCAGAAGCGCCAAGCCGACAACCGCGAGAATGGTGATCGCTTGCACGAGGCACTTGCGAAAGACCTGCCCAGACCCTTCCTTCGAGTCGTAAAGCCCTGGACGCTCCGCCGCGTCCCCTTCATGCTCGCGTTTCGCATCCATCTCGTTCACCGAGCCGATGTTAGGCTCTGCCAGAAAAGGGGTCTGACCCTCTCCGGGCATGGGCATGGTTCCACAAGGGAACGGCTCACCAGATCTTCAGCTTCCACCCCAAGGCGAAGCCAAGGCCGAAGCTCCACAGCGCCACAACTTCCGGCCGCTGCTTCGCGTATTCTTTGAACAGGACCCAGGCGGCCTCGGAGGCCGTCAGCTCCTGGTCCGCGGCGATCTGGGCGTAACGTTGTTGTTCTTCGTGTTCGGTCGGTGACTGAGTCATGCCAGATTGCTCCTCTCTTCATCAAGTTTATTGGATTCGTTGGCGTTTACTGCGGTCGTGATAAGGATTGGCCAGCGTCGTCTTGAGCCAGGCAAAATTCTTCTGAAATTCGGTCTTGCTGCGGTCGAACTTGGACAGAGCCTTGCAGGTGAGTTTCCATCCCAGCAGGGCCGAGCCGGCGGCGAACAGCAATCCGAGGACGCTCGCGGTAAAGAGCGCCAAGGTCGCCGACCATCCGGCCCATTCGTTCAGCAGCGCCGCCACCGTCAGCAGCAGGACAAAGATGGCTCCGAAAGCAGCGACCAGGCCGCCGCCGATCAAAATCGCCGGGGGGACGAGCGATCGGAAGCCTTCGCGCGTGTCGACGTTCAGCAATTCGACCTGCAATTCCATCAGTTCCAGCAGCCGATGCAGCAGTCTGCCCACATCCACGCCAGGGGATGTCTCGGTGCCATCTTGGGATGCGTTTCGGTTCATCTTCGTTTCACCCACCATCCAACAGCCAAGCCGACAGCGACCGCAGCACCGAGCGAGGCGGCGGGATGGTCTGCGATGGAGTTGCCCGCCCGAGCGGCGGCCCGCTTCGCCCAACCCTGCCAACCCGTTTTCAAAGACAGGCTGTGCCGCCCAGATTTGCTTTCATCCCGGCGTGCAGCGTCCCATTGTTCTGTGAGGCAATTGACCATCGATGGCTATTCCCTTTCGTCTGCCGCGCTTGTATCTCTCACTGCCAATTCACCCAATGTCTGCCCAAGTTGGGTCAGAGCGCTTCGTCCTGCTGCATGCAGAAAAGTTCGAATCGCGGTGCTCGCAAGCCCTGCTCGTTTTTGAGGCGACGGGTTGGCTTCTACAACCAGTTGATTTGTCTTCGCCAGCTCCAAGAGGGCGTCGGCATCGGGGCTCTCCAGCTCCACGCGTGAGGGCACGACCAAGTAGCCGATCGCCGCCGCCACGCCGACGCAAGCCCAGGGATAACGTCTCACGTACGTGCGCCAGTCGGTGAACTCCTTGGTCGAATCGACGACGTCTTCGACATCGTCGTCCAATTGCGCACGCAGGTCCTGCATCCGCTGCTGGATGCGCTCGGCAACGCTGCTCATCGTCAGTCCTTCGCGACCGAACTCGGAAAGGCCTTCGAGATGGCGTCGAGCACTTGTTTGGTAATGGTCGCTTCCTGCTGTCGCTGCCTGTCGTCTAACAGCAACACCCCCAGAAATCCGACGCCTACTCCCACGCCGAAAGCAGTCAGCGCCGAAGGCAGCGGGTGTTCGCCGATAACCCGCCCGGTTTCTCTGTTGACGTCTCTTGTCGTTTCCCGAATGGTTGGCATCACATTATCTCCCGGATGGCTGTGCCTTGCCGTTGCGGCGCTGGTTGTTGCACAAGGACTCGTTTGTCTATTTCGCACGCGTGAGCAGACCGATGACGACGCCCGTGATCAGCCCGGCACCGAAGCAGACAGCCAGGGATTCCAGGGGCCGACTCCGGACAGCTCGTTCCGTTTGCATGTAGCCAGCCCGCGCGGACTGCGTCGCTCTGTTCGCCATTTCCTGGCTGCTCTCACATGTTCGTTCAGCCGCATTGGCGACCGCCTCTTTGGTTCGATCCATCATGGACGCTCCTGCGGATGCGGCGTCCTCCAGAAAGGCTTCGATCTCACCCTGCGTTTCGCCGGTGCGCTGCTGAATCATCCCGACCAGTTGATCGGCGTCGCCGCGAGCCTGTTCCCACTCGTCCTCGGTAACCTGCCCCCAGCGCTCGCGCAGCTTGCCCTTGATCTGGTTCCAGGAGCCCTTCAAAACTTGCTCATTGACCGCCATTTCATGCTCCTTTGGGAGAGGTGGTTCCGAAAAAGCCGAACGTTGTTCCCTGAGATTCGGCTCGGTCAGAGAATGTAGCAAGTCAGGTGCCAACCGCAGGAAAAGCTACGCAAAGGAATGGGCAACGCGGGACGATACGAACCGACGACCGCACGTGCAAAGGCAGGCGGCGAAAACCCGGGCGGCGGCGTCTTTGGCCGCGCGGGGCACGGCCGTCCCGGCTCGTGGACAAGTCAGATTGGCGGGCCATTGCGTCATCCTGTCGCAGTCATGCCGGCGGGCGCACCATCTAGGGGGTCGCCCCGTTGGGCTGGCCGCACTTCTCTTCGATCACCCAGCGGATGGCTGCTTGGGTCAGTTCCGAGGCCGTTGCCAGCCCCAACTTCTCTTTGATTCGCTGTTTGTGAGTATCGATCGTGTGCCGACTCAAATGCAGTTCGGCCGCGAGCTGAATCGGGCTCAAGCCCTGGCCAATCAGGCGAAAGACCTCCAGTTCCCGGTCGGAAAGCGCCTCGATCGGGGACAGCTTTACCGATTCGGCCCCACCGACAGCGTGATGCAGCAGGGCTTCGGCCATCTCTTCGCACAGATAAACCTTGCCCTCCCGCACGCGGCGGATCGCTTCCACGATCTGGCTGGTGGAGTAGGCTTTGTTGATGTAACCCAACGCACCCGCGTTCAACGCCCGCCGGGCGTAAAGCTTGTCGGGATACACCGACCACACAAGGATCCGAGCCGCGCTGTCACGGGCCTTGATCCGCTTGACCAAATCCAATCCGTCACCCTTTTTCAGTTGGATGTCGACCACGATGACATCCGGGCAAGTCGTATTCAACAGCTTCAGTGCATTGACCATGCCGTCCGCCTCGCCGCAGACTTCCATGTCCTTCTGGCAGGCGATCCGCATGGCAAGTCCCTCCCGCGTCGCAGGATGGTCGTCGACGATCAGAATTCGTGTGGCCATGATGCTGCTTGTCCATTGTGATCTGCGATAGTTCCCTGGCCGCCTGGCATCAATCCCCCCGGGATCGTTTCGTGCCCCGCGGTCGGTCGCGATTCGACAGACAGCCTAGCATCCGATAAGGCGCTCGACTAGTCCCCATGACCTGCATGCCGGTAATTCTGCAATGCGGTACCGCCATTTGCTACAGATAAATGCATCGAGAGACCTGGTAACCTGATGCGCGCGCCCTGCTGCTGAAGGTCCTGGCTTCCTCGGGCAGGGGGTATAGTGGGTGGTCGACGGTGGTTGAGCCACCCGCACGGGTGCCTTCGTTTGCCACTTTTCTATGTAACGACTTCCACCACTTCCAGTTCAACAGAATTAGTAATTGGCGCTGCTTGCTGATATGTGACAATCAACCTCGGTCTGGGAAACGAGTCGTTTTGCCTCATCGTGCGTCCCGCGATGCTGGTCTGGTGTGCGGCTCCGCCAATTTTTTCTCTCTCCGTTAACGAGGTGAAAAAAATCAACATCAATTTCGTCAGGAGGATCGCAATGCAGACACTCGAAGGCAAACAACCAAGCAAGTTGAAGTTTGAGAAGATCGTAACTTCTTCCGACCTGATGCTGCCCGTATTCGACCGGGTCAGTCGAGTGGCGGAGTTCGACACCACGGTGTTGATCCGGGGCGAGTCGGGCGCGGGAAAAGAACTCATCGCCGAAGCCATTCATGCCAACAGCCCGCGGCGACGTAAACCGTTGGTGGTCATCAACATGGCCGCCGTGCCCAAGGACTTGCTCGAAAGCGAACTCTTCGGACACATCGCTGGCGCTTTCACCGGTTCGACAGTGACGCGGGAAGGACGGTTCGAGGCGGCCGACGAGGGGACCTTGTTCGTCGACGAGATCGGCGACCTGGCGCTGGAATGTCAAGCCAAGTTGCTTCGCGTCCTGGAGAATCACTGTGTCACGCCTGTCGGCAGCAACCAGGACCGGCATATCGACGTGCGAGTGATCGCGGCCACGAACCGCAATCTGGAGAAGATGGTCCGCAAAGGCGAGTTTCGCGAGGAGTTGTACTATCGGTTGAACGTTGTGTCGGTCACTTTGCCTCCGTTGCGAGAACGGCCTGAGGATATCGAGATCTTGTTCCAGCACTTCCTGGACAACTTGTCTCGGACCTACTCACGGCCCGCGCCGGTGCCCGACGCGGAACTCATGCGTTACCTGAAATCCTATCGTTGGCCCGGCAACGTCCGCCAATTGCGCAATTGCGTCGAAAGCATGTTCGTACTGGCGGATTCGCCGACGCTGACCATGAACGATCTCCCGGCAATGATCCGCAACGACAGGCAGCAGGAGGTTTTGATCGACATTCCCGAAGGCCTGACACTGAAACAGTTCCAATCGGCGATCGTTCGCCAGACACTGGACCGTTGCCGGGGAAACCGCACGCACGCGGCGAAGTTGCTCGGCGTCTCGGTGCGGACGCTTCAGCGGCAACTGAACCGGTGGGAACGCGTTCCCGCATAAGACCATCGCGTTCTCCTTGCAGGATCAACGTCAAAACCAGATCGCCCGCATCAGCCAGATCATGGTCGGGACCGTTACTATGCTGGCGAGTGTACTGACCAAGATGGCGTGCGAGACGAGCGGCATCTGCAGACCCGCCATGTCTGCCAACCAGAGGACCAACATCAGCGCTGCCGGCACGGCGATCAGCCGGATGGCCGAGCTGGTGATGACGCGGCGGTTCCATGCGCCGCGGGTTCCGGCATCTGCCAGCAGCGCTCCCGTCGGCTAACCCGGCGTCGCACTGCCATCGCAGACGCGATGGATGGCTTCGACAAGATCCTTCACTGCGGCGCGCTTCGAGACGTAGGCGTCAGCGCCGGCTGCGGTCATGGCTCGCGACACGCTTTTGTCTTCGTGGAGCGAGAGGGCGATGACTGCGATATTTGCGTGCTGCTCCGTAAGACGCCGGGTGGCTTCCATGCCATCCATCGTCGGCATATCCACGTCCATGAGAACCACGTCGGGCAGCAATTCTTCGGCCCTTTGGATGGCTTCCGCACCGTCTGCGGCTTCCCCGACCACTTTCAGGTCTGGCTGGCGGTTCAGCAAGCTGACGAAACCTTCGCGGACAAGCGCATGATCGTCCACAACCAACAAGCGGATCACGCGACGAAAACGACTGTCACCACATGTAACCATTTCGACTCCTTCTGGCTCAGCGCTCTCGGCCAAGGGTTTGGTGCCCCCTGCCAACGGCACTACCAACCGAACGCACGCACCGCCCTGACGCGTTCTTTCGATCTCCAACCGGCCTCCCAGGGCCTGCAAACGTTCTTGGATGCTCAACAGACCAAGGCCCTCCGGCCGTCCGCAATGAGCTGTAACGGCATGCGGGTCGAAGCAGACACCGCCATCCTCCACTTGCACCGTCACATCGTCGTCTTGGCACGACAAGATGACACGCACCTTGCCGCTTCCGGAGTGCTTGACCGCATTGAAGAGCAACTCGCGTACCGCCTGAAAAAGAAATATACGGAGATGCTCCGATGCAGCGGGGGCTTCCCTTGGGGCATCCACGGCGACCGTCAGAGCGTGCTTGTCGCCGAACCACTGAGCGAGCCACGTGACCACGTCGGCCAACGTCCCGCGCTTAAGAATCGGCGGACTCAGCTCGTGGGACAGGTCTCGTGAGATCATTTGACAGTCCTGAAGCAGCGCGTCGATTTTCGCGAAATCCTGTTTCCGTTCATCCTGCGCGTCTTCGGCGAGACACGAGAGACGAAGGCTGGCAGCCACGAGCAACTGCTGCAAATCATCGTGCAGCAGGTTGGCCAACCGCGACCGCTCGTACTGCTCGGCCAGAGCAAGTTGGGCTGCCAAACTTTGGAGGTCTCGAGCCCGTTGCCGGAGCGTTTCATTCATCTCGCGCAGCGCCTGCTCGGCCCGCTTGCGCTCGATGACCCGACCCACCAGCGTCCCCACGCTGGCCATATATGTCAGCCGTTGTTTCGTGGGGACAATGTGTTTTTCGGCGAAGAACTCGATCACGCCGACAATTCGTTCTTTGCCGGCAAATATGGGAAAAGCGCACGCGGTTTGAACTCCCACGTGTTCGGCCAACGGGGCCCTGTAGATCGACAGATGCGCCCCGACGTCGTTGGTGAATTCCGGCTTGCCGCTGGAGAACACGCGGCCGACCAAGCCGTCGCCCCGCTTAAGTCGGCATGCCAAGATCCGTTCCTGAAGTCTGTCAAACCGGGCAGGCGCTTCTTCATACCAAACGTATCCCGGCAGCAATTCATCCGGGTCCTCGTCGGCCGGCAGCCAGGCGTGGCCACACTTCCAGCCGTTGTATTCGCTCACTCGCTTGAGCGCGTATACGATCGCGGCTTCGACATCCGTCGCGTCGTTGGCCATGGAGGCGACGTCAGACAGCATCGCCAGCGCCCCGGTCCGCTCAGTGACCTTCCTTTCGAGGTCTTCATTCAAGTCCCGCAATGCCTCTTCTGCCTGCTTGCGCTCGGTGATGTCCTGCACCAATCCAAACATTTGGACAAGTTGCCCTTGCGCGTCGGCAACGCTGCGTCCTTGTGCCCAAATCCAGCGTACTTGTCCATCGGCGCGGCGAATGCGGCACTCAAAGCTCCAATCCTGACGATGGGCCAGCGCCTGCTGAAAACGCTGGTCCACCCGCGCGCGGTCCTCTTCCAACACGTGCTCCAGAAATGTTTCGTAGGTCCATTCCGGCAGCAGTTCCTCGTAGCCGAAGATCTGGTCATGCCGCAGCGACCGCCAAGCGGTGTGGTCCACGAGGTCAAGCCTCCAGGCGCCGACGTCGGTGGCCTGCAAGGCGAATTTCCACCGCTCCTCGATCTCCCGCAACCTCGCCTCGACCTGTTTCCGTTCCGTAACATCCATCGCAATGCCGAGCATGCGTTCGGGCTGCCGCTGCGCGTCGTACTCGAAGACACCGCGGCTGGCAATCCAGTGCATGCTGCCGTCCGGCCACACGATCCGGTATTCGGCTTCATAAGGCGTGCGATCTGCCATTGAGCGGCGCAGTTCGGCCTCCACTCTGGGAAGATCTTCGGGGTGGACACGCTCGGCCCAATCGTTACGATGGTATGATCGGGAAAGCGTCGTCGTCGTCGTCGTCGTCGTCGTCGTCGTCGTGAGCCCCAGCAGCAGTGCCTGTTGTTCAGTGCCGAGTATTTCTCCGGTCGCAATATTCCACTGAGACATGCCGATGCCCGTAGCACTGGCCGCCAGTGCCAATCGTTGCTCAATCTCGTCACGTGCCTCTTCCGCCAGTCTGCGTTCGGTAATATCGGACAGCATCACGCGAACTTCGGTGATCCGCGAAGCGCCGGCGGTGAGGCTGTCGCCAGGGCGAGGCACGATGTCCAGTTGGGCCTCCAGTTCCGGGGCGTCCGGTCTGGTCATTTGCAAATCGCACGTGGTTCGGACTTGTGATTGCAGGGTTTCCCGCCAACGCAGAAAGAAGGCATCCTGCGACTGGCGCGCGACGAAATGCGAGAGTTTTGTGCCGATCAAGGAGACCCGTTCTCTGGCCAGCAGCTTGGCGGCGGTGAGGTTGGCCTCGTGAATCACCCCGTCCGGCCCGACCGACAAATACCCGACCGGTGCGAACTCGTAGAGATCGGCGTAGCGATCGCGCGCCTCGGCCAGTGCGACTTGGGCTTCGCGGAGTTCCTGATTCTGCAATTCCAGCTCGATCTGGTGGACTTGCAGTTCGTGGACCAAACGCCGCACGTCCTCGTCCTTCATCTCCGCGATATCGGCCCCCGTCGTACTCGCCATTCGCTCGGCCCGCTGGCGGAGTGTTTTGGATGGAATCGGCCCGCTGGTTCGTCGTTTCTTGGCCATTGCTTGGTTTCCCCAGTCCCCGGGTTTACTCGATGCTTGCCCCACGTTTGTCCGTCACGTCTTCGATTGCCAGCACAATCATGGCGGGCAGCGTCATGCTGCGCGCCATGCGCCGGGCGTTGAGCAGCATTTTGCGTCGGCCGATGGTGGGGAAGTCGGCTTTGACTTCATAATCAGTCAATGATGTGTTTTCCGGCAGAATCTCCTCTAACAGCTTTCGCAATTCGGGGATGTCCCATTGGCCGTTTCCCAGCTCGTAAATCACCCGGCCCTCGGTTTCGTCCCGCCTCGTCTGGAACTTGCCACAAAAGATGTCGTTGGCGAACATCACGCGCAACTCCTTATCTAGCATCAGTATCGGGTGGCGCATCGTTTGTACGATGTGTTTGAAGGGATCCCCGCTACGTTCGGTTTCACGCGCCGCCCGGATCAAACGTTCGATGTCCACAAACGTCAGAACCAAGCCGTCGATCACGTTTTCCGTTGTGCGGTAGGGGACGCCCCGCATGAGATGGACGCCGCCGCCGGTGGTATGCACAATGCGTTCCTTGCACACCAGTGTCCTCAGCACTTCACGGCAATCCGCGGCGCGGTCCTCGTCTTCCAGGTTGGAAGCCAGTTCAAAGATCGGCCGGCCCACGTCGGTCGGGCGCAGCATCACCAGTTGTGTCGCTTCCTCGGTATACCGCCTGATGTTCAAATCAACGTCCAGAAATATCGTCGCGATGTCGGTGCTGTTCAGTAGGTTCTGCAGATCGTTGTTGACTTCAATAAATTCCTCCAACTTGGACTGGAGTTGAGCGTTCACCATGGTCAGTTCTTCGTTGACCGACTCCAGCTCTTCGTTCAATGTCTCCGATTCTTCGATCGTCGCCCGATGCGCTTCCTTGACGTGTTGCAGTTCCATCTCCAGTTGTTCCGTCCGCTGGGCGTCCGGGGTCTTCTTACGCCTTCGCCGTGATTTGCCAAGCGAGTCAGGCACATTTACGGGCATCGGATAAAACGTGACCAAGAGCAAACCGCGCACGGCCTCCGGCTGGTGGAGTTTCGCGACCGTCAGCCTTATGTCGGAAAACTCGCCGTTCGTCTTGACGCAGACACCCTCGCGCACAACCTCCGAGTTGCTTGCGACGCATTGTCGCATGGCGGAGGTCAGTTCGAGTTGCAGGCCTTCGCGGGCCATCTCGAAGATGTTGTTGCGCGGCTGCCCTCGCGACGGTTCCAGATACATGCCGGTCCGACCGTGAGTGTAGAGGATGTCGCCACGCTCGTTCACCACAACGCTGGGTGGCGCGAAGTGCTGCAGCAGCACCCGCTCGATCGTCGTCTCTTGCGGGGGTTTGTTCACGGGCGGCGCGGTGCGCGCAGCGTTCCTTGCGCCTTCGTCGCTGGGCTTGACTTGCACGGGAAGCTTCGGCAGCGCGTACAAGTCGGCGACGCTTTCCTTGCGGCGGAAGATCTTCCACCGCTTGTCCAGCGTCTCGAACAGATGCTCGGACGAACCAACCGTCTCCGAAGGTCCCAGAAACAACAGGCCGTCGGGCTTCAGCGCATAGTGAAAGATCGGCAACAGCTTTTCCTGCAACTCCGACTTCATATAGATCAGCAGATTCCGGCAGGAAATTACGTCCACCTTCGAAAACGGCGGGTCCTGGATCACGTTTCGAACCGCAAAGATCGCCGTATCGCGGACCCCTTTGTGATGCTGTACACGCCGTCTTCTTGGGTGAAGTACTTTTCCAGCCGCCGCGGCACGACGTCGGCGTGAATGCCCTCCGGGTATCGGGCGATGCGGGCGGCTTCGATGGCTTTGGCGTCCAAATCGGTGCCGAAGATCTGCAGGGCGAGGGAACGCTGGAGTTCATCCAGGCACTCCCGCAAGAGGATGGCCAGGCTATAGGCTTCTTCTCCCGTGGCGCAGCCGGGAATCCACGCCCGGAGGGTGTGGGTGTCGGGTCGTGATTGGATGACATGCTGAAGAGCCGGGCCGTGTGCGTCCCATGCGTCCGGGTCGCGAAAAAAACTGGTGACACTGATCAATAGCTCCTTGAACAGGAGTTCGATCTCGTGCGGATTCTCGTGCAAGTAGGCTAGATACTGGTTGGGCTCGTCGATCAGATGTACGTTCATCCGTCGTTCGATGCGGCGGTGGAGCATATTGCTCTTGTAGGAAGAAAAATCGTGGCCCGTGCGGGTGCGCAACAACACGAGAACCTTCTGCATTAGCTCGGTGGAAACGGCCGGTGCTTCTGCCGCCGCTTCGGCGCCTTGCAAATACGGTCCCTTGGCATACGCGATCAACTGATCCGACATCGCCGCTGGCGGCAGGACGTAGTCGACCAGTCCCGTGGCGATGGCGCTGCAGGGCATACTGGCGTACTTGGCCGATTCAGGCTGTTCGACCATGCCCATCCCGGACTGGGCCTTGATCTCCCGTAGCCCCAGTGTACCGTCAGTGCCGGCACCGGAGAGCACGATGCAGATTGCCCGCTCCTTCTGATCTCTGGCCAGTGACCGAAAGAAATGGTCGATCGGCAACCACGGCGATTCTTTCCTGTCGGTCTCCATCGGAAGGAGCGTACCGTTGAGGATCGCCAGATTAACGCCGGGTGGGGCGACGTAGACGTGATTGGCCTTGACCTTCGTTCCTTCGGCCACCTGGAGGACCGGCATATAGGTCGTTTTCGTCAAAAGTTCCGGCAACATGCTGGTATGCCCTGGATACTGATGCGTCACGACGACAAACGCCAGCCCCGTGTCGGCCGGCATGCTTCCGAACAGTTTGCCAAGTGCTTCCAACCCACCGGCCGAGGCCCCGACGCCGACGATGGGAAACGCGGGCCTGTCCGTATCGCTCGTGGCAGGCTTGGACGCTTTCTTCTTGGCCATTGTGCCGTTCCCTCTGCGATCCTGCTGCTTGCGATGAAAACGGCTTCATCCTATCACGGCCGAAGAATCCTTCAAATAGGCCCGCATGATTTCCATTTGGCACTAAAGAGGCGCTCTGGGGTGCCATGATCTTCGCATCAATTGCCCGACTTCGTCGGCCTCGCCAAACAACTCGACAACCGCCCGGACTGCCTCGTCCGCCTCCGGTCCAGTCGCTGACAGCGTCAGCGGCGTACCCTGCGTAGCGGCCAACAGCATCAGCCCGAGAACGCTCGCGGCGTCCTCCGAGTGGTCGCCCTTCTGCAGCGTAACCCTGGCTTGGTACTGCCCCACCAGTTCCGCAATGGCAGCACACTTCCGCAAGTGGAGGCCTTCCGGGGTGTTCACCCAGACCGTTTGCATCACCTTGGTTTCACGCGAGTCTGCGTACTGGACGGCAGCCGGATATTGCGCTTCGGGCATTTCAAGGATCCTGCATGCGGTTGGAATTAGGGAGTTGCATGATTTGGCCGGGAACTTCCGTTACGGCGACCGCCGATGACTTGCCCCTGGCCGAAGGACAAGCGACACGTTCTCGCGATATCCTTATCAACTTATAGCACCGTGCGAGTGTTTGGGTATCCCGCAAATCTTGGTTCCTGTGTAACGAAAATCACCTCCCCCCAATAGGTGGGCTTGTCGCACAGGATCGGCCAAGTGAGCTGTCGCACTGCTAGGCGCCGAGACACCCCACTTCGGCTATGCCGAAGTCGTCTGAAAAGAGGGGCGCTATCGGCCCGGGTTGGCTATGCTCGGAGGTTAAGGGGGCGCGAAGTCAAGGGCGCGCGGGGTTCGACGCCGCCGGATGCACCGCCGGTCCTCAAGCGGTTCATTCTGTTTAGAGCTGTGTCCCTACGCCCCGTTTAGAGCTGTGTCCCTACGCCCCGTTTAGAGCTGTGTCCCTACGCCCCGTTTAGAGCTGTGTCCCTACGCCCCGTTTAGAGCTGTGTCCCTACGCCCCCCTACGCCCTGAGCTGTGTCCCTACGCCCTACTGTATTCTCGCTGGAAGCAGCGATCTTTCTGTGGGCCTTTTGCCGGACTGATCGGTGCCGCTTTGAGCTTGACCTGGCAAGAGGGATGACCATAAAATACGACAAAATGTCGCAGAGTGTCCTATTCCTTATGAGCCGGGCGGCGACGGTGATGAACGAAGGGACCGAACTGTGCCGCCAGGAAGACGCCTGGCGACTTTACGAGGAAATGAGCCGCAGCAGGGAAAGTGGATGATGAACCGGAAACCTTGGAAAATCGGGCGGAGGATGCGGTCCTGAGCGGGGCGATAGGCTCGTTCCTAGCGGCGCTCGCCGAACGCTGCACGGCGGCCATCGTCAACGGACGCGACCGCCGAGATGCAGAGGGGAGTTTGCCATCGCGGTGCATGACCGCGATGTCGGCAGCACCCAGGAAATCGGGGAGATCGAGGAAGGAGTATCAAATAATGAAGGCAACATTGAGAATGAATCTGAGTGGAATGATTGCGGCGGTCGCGCTCCTTGTGGGCCTTGCGCTGCCCACGCAGGCACAGGATCGGGTCAACGTGATTCTTGACACGGACATGGCCTCGGACGTGGATGATGCGGGCGCGCTGGTGACCCTGCTCAACCTGGAGGATCTGGGAGAGGTGAATGTCCTGGCCGTGGGGGTAAGTATGCCTCATAATTGGTCCGCGCTTTGCGTGGATGCCATCACCACATACTATGGGCGTCCGGATATTCCCATTGGGACCGTAAAGAAATCCGTCCTAGACCACGGCAGCCGTTATGCCGAAGGCATCGCAACTGAATACCCCCGGTCTCGGGGCTGGAATTCCATCGATGACGTGCCGGAGGTGATCGGGGTCTACCGGGAAGTGCTGGCTCAGCAGCCGGATAACAGCGAGGACGATTCTCGTCACGGATACGTCGGATACACTGGGTTTCGTTTAGATCCCAATGGTTTGCAAAAAATGAAAAACCAAAATCCGGACACGTTTAATCAAGACATGATCGCCTCGGAGCTTTACGAGCTGATGAAACGCAATCCGTACGGCAAAGAACCGGGAGATCCCCGTGTTCCGCTAGCGGCCCCTCCGGGCTAAGCGCGACGGCGATTTCCTTCAACTATCCATTGGGCCTTGTCTGCTACGATGGGGACGAATGGGCGTTTTCAGTCGTCACAGGCAGGGTGCTGAAGCGAACCGATAGACGGCGGAGCGCCGCTTTGCCGCGAACCGTCAGATCGGACACGAAGCGGAACTGCTGCCGGGGGTCGACCGGATAGGCTCGGATGCGGTAGTGCGTTCCCCAGGGTTGCTCTTGCGCGATGACGGCGATCGGCTTGTCGAATTTCAAGTAAGCACTGGTCAGCGCGACATCCCGGAGCGTTTCCCAAACCTGCGCCGCATCGTGGTCGGGATGCAGGTAGAAATGAGCGACGCACTGCAGGCTGTCGCCTCCGTTGTTGGCGTTGTAGATCGGTGTGTTCCAAAGCTTCGAGTGCGGGATGTGTACCAGATCGTCATCCGCGGTGACGATCTGGACCGTTCTGACGCCCACGTGGGTGACTTCGCCGTAGGCATCGTCGACTTCTATCCAATCGCCGGGCCGGTAGGGCAGTTCCACGGCCGAAACCACGCCTGCGATCAGGCTGCTGCCATAGTCCTTCAGGGCGAAGCCGATCGCCAGACCGGCGGCACCCAACAGCGCCACCATGTTCTGCAGCGACGGTTCGATCACAATCGGAACGATCAGACTGACGGCGCCGATCAAAATCGCCAGCCGCGCGATGGGAATCGTCAGAAAAATTCGAAACCGGTATCCACCATGTACCCGGTTGGCGATCCAGTACAGTAGCCGCTGGCTGAGCACAATCAACAGAATCGTGCAGGCGACAATAGCCGCCAATTCCATCCACGCGGAGGCATCCAGCGTTCGGAACAATCGAGAGAGTTCGGTTTTGTCGGGCATTGCACATCGGCCTCCATCAGAAGCTATCCGTCAAATACTGGTGCTCGGCCAGCAAATCGCGTACGGCCGCATAACCCAGCGCGGCGACGCGCCAGCAGCCATCGCACGATTCGACCAGTCCCAGCGACTCCAATTGCAGCAGATTGGACACGATCTGGCTGCGCAGCATCGGCAACAACTCGGACAACCGTTCCGCTGGCAAACCGTTGTGCACCAGCAGCGCATGCAGGACGAAAAGCACCTCCTCTCCGGTTTCAGCAGGCAAGACCGGTTCGGTGGGGTCGTCGGCCAACCAAAGAACGTAGTCGTTGCTCGCCACCTCATCGCTTGTCTCCGCATCACCTTCGGTTCGCAATCGGGTGCGCCAATACTTCCAGGCAGTGCCGAGATTGCCGCGGCAATGTGCGGCGAGTTGACGCAGTTCGATACTTGCCTCGAAATCATCCTCTGCCAACGTTTCCTCGTCCGGCAGTATGCTTCTGCCGGTCGTTGCGCTGCAAACTCGAGGCCGTGGCTGGACGGATCCGCGAGTCAATTGGAAGAAATAACGGGCCAGTCGGTACCCGTCGAAAGCTTGCAGTGTCAGCGCCGGTGGGCCGGAGATCGCCAGCACCCGCTGCAGGTACGTCCACGCCCAACTGTCGCAGCCGATCATCCCTTCGCCCCAAGCTCCGCTCAATGCTTGATCCAGGAAGCGCCGGACGACCGCCAAGCCATCCGCGTGACGCAAAAACCAACGCTCCAAAGCCGGTACTGCCCAAGGTTCACGGTCCAGCCGGTGCTTTTCGAACCACCGATCGTCTCTCGCGAGGATGATGTCAGGTGACGGTGCAGGGATGACCACCGCATTGCGGCCGGCCGCCCAGTGTTCGACAATCTCCGTGTGTCCGCAGTAGGGTTGGCCGATCAAGAAGCAAACCGCAGGGACCGCACGAAGTCCCGTGTCGCCATGTCGGATTACCCGGTCCAGCGCACGAGCGGCGGGTGCCCAGTCGATCGGTGGAACCCAATGCTCCAGACGGATAGCAGGCAAGGCGCGCAGTTCCTTTTCCGTTCGCACCCGTGACTGAGCCTCGGTTCGTGCCGGTCCAAACAGCCGTCCCAAAGTGCGCCGCTTTTTGCGCACCCAATTCTGCGTATCACCCGGGATCACGTACCGCTCGAGGGGCACAAATTCCCACAATTCACGAGATGCTGAAACGGTGAAGCGTTGTTTCATGATCGAGTCGAAGCAGTTGCCGGAGTCCAAGTTGGGGTCATTTCTTCGCTTCTGTCGCACGGCGGAGCGACCTTTTTAGGAAAGATAGCAGGCCCCATCCGGTGACCATGCCAAGCAGGTACACGATGACGACCAGCAACGCCACGGGAATCATGGCTTGCCAGCCCAGGTAGTTGATGGCAACAGATCCAAGGTTCTGAACACAGAAGACGGCCGCGGCCATCACGAAAAGCAGCAGTACGGCTGCATAGATCACTCGCATTGCAAAGTCTCCATGGATCACGTCTCTGTGGGGAGTTTTCTTCGATTGCTGACACGGGACGCTCCGGGCGGCACGGGCGGTGACGACGCTGTCTGCGCGATGCCGCGCAGCAGGCGTCCCAGGATGTCGGTGCCGGTGACGAGCCGCGGACGCTCGTTCCACAACAGGATGACGTCTTCCTCGACAATATCTTCCGACTTGCCCGCCGGGAGCTGGAATTGCTGGATGAGATCGCCCAGCTTTCGTTTTGACTGACGCACAATAATCGGGCGATGGCAGTGCCGATGCGGATTGAGCCGCTCGAAGGCGAATAACGCCTCGCGGAGAAAATCGTCGGCGTGCAGCATCAGACGCGGTTCGCCGGCTGGATCGGTGATCGTGATCCAGCTCTTGCCCGAGCGGTTCACTCGCTGCAGGAACTCATCTTCGGTGCTGGCGGTTATCGACGGAAACACCGGGCGATTGTCCACGAATTCCAGTTGCAGAATGCTTTCCGGATCGATCGACTCGCCTTCCTCATCGATCGAAACATCATCAATGTCCAGGAAATTGAGCGCCCCCTGTCCCTCCATGCGGGCGATGTCGCTTTCCGTCGCATCCATGTGCAATTGAATGACGCGGCGCAAATCTCGCTCGCGGAAGTAGCGGATCGCTTCGTCGCCCAGCCAAGCGTCCAGGATCCAGGCGGTGGGCCGGGCGATCGGATAGAGCAGCACTTGGTAAACCCGCAACACCGGCGACAGCAGCGAAGCAACGCTCAACGCGTGGCGAGAGAAGTAAGCCTGCGGCAAGATCTCGGCGAACACGGTGATCACAACAGTCGAAAACAGGAAAGCCGCCACGCCGCCCAGCACGCTGTCCGACAGCAGGGCCAACAGCACGTTGACGCCGACGTTGCCCCACAGGATGGTGACCAGGGCGAAATTGGCGTCCCTGCGAA
>SKKK01000606.1 GCA_007121535.1 Planctomycetaceae bacterium
ACAGCCGCAGTGCGTATCGCGGCTGGCTCTTGGCAACGCGTCAGCGCTCATCCGACGTGGCCGCTCGGACGTTGTCACGGCAACGTTACTGGCTTGCCGCTATCGCGCGCCGCGAGGATGTGCGATTACAGCCAGAAGCGGTATGAGACATCCGCACTTATAGACTGCTTTTCGAAACTAAGTGCGCTCAGACATTTTCATTTTCACGCTACTGGTCAATAAAACTGGGAACCACGCCCCCCCAAAAAAAAACCGACATACTGGATTCGTTAACCAGTATACCGGATTTAGATCGCCTGTCAACGGTTCAACTGTCTTTTCTCGCGTTGTTTTCGGTAGTCAAGCGTTCAGCTCTCCAACGGTCCTGATCCACCGGGCTTGTCAGCCGATCGAGCAATTCCCCCAGTAGAGATACCAAGTCTCCGATTTCGAGTTCGCGAACCTCGATTTAGTTGTCATGGTGCGCCTTTACCGATGACTCCACTGAATACCCCCGCTGTGATACCACGGCTGACCCGATAAATTTAGCGTCTTCCAAAGAAAACGAAAAAAAAACGATCACGAGCGTCGATGCCGCGGCATCGACGCAATCGTGATCGTTGTTGTGGTGAAGCACCCGGCCAGAGACTTCTTGTCAACCAACGTAGTCGTTACTTGTTTCCAAGAGGCCGCCCCCTTTTTTGGAGTACGGTGGATCGAAACCGCTTTGGATGTGCCTTTCTTTCCGCTCCTCCGCCGAACTTGTAAAACGGAATCCGAGGGCCGTCAAACGTGGGTTGCGGTCGGGTGGGTGGCCGCGCGTCAAGAAGACGTCGAAGCGGCTGCCATCGCCTGAACGACAGACTTGTACTTGGCCCGGGCCAACTCCAATCGAGCGGACAGCGGGCAGTTCATCTTCTGGTCGGCGACCACGTACTCGACTTTCGAATTCTTCTGCTGAGCCAGGGCTTCGGCCGATGCCGAACAACTTGTCTGCTCGCCATCCACGACATAGCACATCTTCACCTTTTCGACCGCTTTGCCGATCGTCGAGGTCCATTGCTGGGCTTCGGCCGAGCACGCGGTGGACTTGCCACACGCGAACGTCGTGCCACTTGCCGGGCAACGTCGCACCGCCACGAAATCGTTGACGAATCGCTCCGTCTGCTCGACCAACGCCGCCTTCGCTGACTGACAGCATTCGTACTCATTCTCGGCAACCACGTAGCGAACCGGAGCGTTATGCTGCTGGGCCAATTGCTTCGCTTTTTCGCTGCAGCAGGTCTTCTGCGAACCGACCGTATACGTCATCTTCGGCAGTCGCTGCATGGCCACTGCCACGGGGCATTTGCTTTCGCAGTCGCCTTGCTTGGTGCCGCACGCAGCCACACACTCCTCTGCACACTCCTTGGCACATTCCTCTGCACACTCCTTGGCACACTCCTCGACACACTCCGACTTGCACTCCTTGCAGCACTCGCCGTCTTTCGCCCCTTCGGTACTGGTAAGAACCACATCGGCCTTTGCACCGCAATCTTTCGCCGCCACCGAACAAGCAGAGCTACAGCACGACGTCGGCGACTGGGTGGCAACCACTTGCTTTTCTGTGCCGCAGCAGGCCCTACAGCAGGATTCACCCTTCTCGCCTTCGGCTTCCGCACTGACGAACTCCTTCTGCTTACCCGAAGTAGCGCAGCAGGAGCCGGCAGACTGGGCAACGACCTTTTGGATACTGGGACAACAGCCTTCGGATTGCTGAGCCGAAGGATCATCCCTTTGCCCCAGCATTGCACCACCTGCGGCGATCACCAAACCGGCAACCATTACAAATCCACAAAGCAATACCTTCATATCTTTCTCCCTAAATGCTGAGGGGAGCAAGGCAGTTAGCGATCTAAGTCTCTCGATCACCTTTTCCGAACATGTTCCCCTCGAACGATTCACTGAAACGTGCCTTTCACACCGTAAAGAACAGTACGCCAAACCCCACGGTTCGACAACCTCAACCTGCATCATTTTCACCGAACTTGGACAATATCCACACAGGACTTTTCCGTTCATAGGTCGCCTTATCTGCATTTCGCCGACGCTGGGTCGGAGGTGTTGGCTCGCAAACAGCGGCGTGCGGCGGCAACTACAAACGCCGCCACAATGAAAAACCCCGGTCCGCGCCGTTCGCCGCGCCTCATTTTCAAAGGTGATGAGAAATGCGGACTAGGCACCCGGCCGATCATCCGGGCCAGCGGGCTGAGTTACGATCAGATGGACAAGGTAGTTCATCGTGCTGCGGTCATGCAGACGAACGTGCCATGGCACGTGTGATTGCTCGGCGATCAGTTCCAAGCCTGCGACGGGAGCGGAGGCCGCGTTCGGCGCCAGCAGGGCGTGCAAGACGGCTTCGCTGGCTCCCACCGATGGGGAACGTTGCGAATGGCCTCCGAGCCACGATTCCAGCGGTGTGGCTGCGGGCGACCAGTCGTAGGGGCATGTCAGCAGACCCTTGCCGTCGGGGTTCAGCACGCGGGCGATGGAATTCAACAGACCGATGGGGCTGGCGACGCAATCCAAGACATTCATGCTGACGGCCAGCGAAAACCGCTTGTCGGGAAACGGCAGCGCGGTCGCGTCGCAGGCCCAAAAATCGACGTTGTCGGCGTTGGCAAAGCGAGCTGGGAATTGTCGACCGTCGTAGACCACGCCCACGCGCCGCCTTGGATACCTGACGGTGCCGGTGCGCAACACCTCGGCGGCCAAGCGGAGCATGGCAAAATTCAGATCGATCCCCAAGACCAACTCGGATGATTGTTCTGCCAACGCAAATGTGCCGCGTCCTACGGAACACCCGACGTCCAGGACCGGCCCGGACGGGATCGGCTGGGCCAACCTTCGTCCGACGTCCAGGCACCGGAGCATCGAGCCCGGTCGCGGGTCCGCCACGGACTCCAGCGGATCGAGATCGCCGTAGTGGTCCCAGGAGTAGAAGCTGAGTTGCTGGCGCATTTGGTCGAACGTGGAACCGGGGCCACAGCAATCGCCCAGCAGGCTTTCCGTCAACTCGGTCATGTCGCGTCGGCCGACCATGGCCAGGACATTGTCCGACACATAGCGACGCAGGTCGGCGACGATCACCGGGATGCCATCGAGAATGGGAAACTCGCGTTGGCATTCCGCATGGCTGCAGTGCAGCACCCCTTCGATAATGTGCTGTTCGGCCTCGCGAGCCACCGCTCCGATCACCAGGGGTGCCTCGCGGCCCTCCCGCGTATGGCATACCGGACAGATGGGAGCGAGACCTTCCAAGTGTCGGCGTCGCACAGCTCATCCCCCGATCAGGACGGTCGGGCAGCCGGGCGGAAGGACTTTGCCGGTCGGCATCGGGATCGGGGCGACGCAGGACGCATGCGCCGTCATGTCACCCACGCGCGCAGCGGGCATGTTGCCGATCAGCACGGTGCCCGATCCCACACTCACCATGCCGGGGCCCGCGGGGACGCACGAGGGCAGCGAGCAGGGGGCGGTCGTGTCGGTGACGCGGGCCGCAGGCATGTTTCCGATCAACACGTTCGCTTGGCCTTTGACGATCGCCAACGGCAACGGAGGATGAGGGACCGGAGTGGGTACCGGCGCGGGGGGATGGATGGGGGCATGGCAATGCGGTCCGTCCTGCAACACCTGATCGCCCATTCGAGCAGCCGGTTTACTCATGATTATTTTGCCTCTTGCCAGGGTCCATTGGATGATCCTCGCGGCGATCAGGCTCGCGATGGCACGGCAAACAGGGCAAACTGCAGTTCCACGTTGCCGTTGCGGGTCTGCACGACCACCGTCCGGTTACCTTGAAATCGGTCACGATTAACGATCAGCGAATCCTTGAATCGCATGGCCAGCGTCTGGGTCTCTTGCACGTCGCGCCAGGCCAGACCTTCGCGTTTATCCAATTCGTAGTAGATCCAATCGGGGCGGTTGGGCAGCGCGCGTACCACTCGCCCCACCGGCCGCAGTTGCAGCCCTTCCGCTCGCCGCTTGAACAGGATTTCGACTTGGCGGCTGCTGCCGAGTTTCCAATCCAATTCGCCTGGTTGCAGCAGTTCGCGGCACTCCTGCTCGGTCATTTCGCCCTTGTTCACACCGATGTACCATTTCCAATCAGCATGGAACCAACTGGGGTCGAGTGCCGCTTGCATGCCCAGTCCGACGCCGACGAAGAAGCGTTGTTCGTATTCGTATTCTCGCACGCCGTGAATCAGCGACTCGATCATCTCGCGGATGCGGCGAAAGATGGGTCCCAGGTTCTCGTGATCGTACGTCGGGATTTCTTCCGAACGCCGTTGGTCGCCGAAGATCGCCAGGCGTCCGGCGATCCGGCAGAGTTCCAGGTAGGCGTCCAGAGGGTGGATGCCGCCGCAAAAGGCGAGCCCACCCAACGTCGCATGGGCGCCGTTCAATTCGACAAGCATCATCATGCGGTTCAGGTCGCTGGCATCGGTGGCGGCGAACCCGATGCTGCGTTCGCGTACCTGCTGGCTCAGCACGTCGATCTTCTGGCCGATGATATCGTAAACCGAGCGCACCATATCGCGGCCCAGCCCGGGCCAAGCTTCGATGGAGATCACCGGGGGGATGTAGTGCGGGTCGATGGCTGGCCGAGCACGGACGTCGCCGCCCGCGCGTTGGACCTGGGCGATGGGCAGCGTTTCGTAGCCGCTCAGATCCTGCGTAGACAACAGCAGCCGTGCGTTCAGCCGGCGGAATTCCAACGGTTGCTCGTGACCGCTGCGGCTTTCGTCCTGAACGATCGCCATGGTGCGCAGGTACCGTGCTGTGGCGTCGGACGCATCGGTTTGCACGTTCGGGCGTCCCAGTTTCGTGCGGGGCACTGCCAGATAGACGCGCACGGTAGCCTGAGACTCGAAGGCGTCCTGCAAGCTGACGCCCAGACGATGCTGCTCGACCGATTCGGCCTCACGAATGGCCTCGCGAAGATCCACGCGGTCCGGTTCCTCGCCGACGCCAAAGGCCACGATCGTGCCATCGCGCATCCGCGCATACAGTTGCCGGACGTCGAACTGGTAATCGGCCAACGCCTCGGGGCTGATCTCCAGCGTTTTCAATCCGTAGTGGAAGGGAAAGTCCCATTGATGCGACGTGCGGCGCAGTTCTGTCCAGTGCCGCTCCAGGGCCTGGAAATGATGCGGACGCAAGAAGAGCCCTTCGTACCAGTCGACCGGTAAATGTTGCATAATGGAAGGTTCTCGATGGTCTTATTTGTGATGTCTTCGCAAGGGCCGGAACTCGTTACGGACGAATCCAGGTCGTAAACACCAGCCAGCCGATGAAAGCGGCTGCGGCGCATAGCCCCAACCAGCCCAGTCGCCGGTAGTGCTGTGACGCCATTCGCGTTTCTCGAAGCCACTCGACGTGACTCTGCTCTTCCGTCAGTTTGTCAAACACACCCCGCACGAACGCTTGGCGATCCTCGCTGCGTCCCGTCGCGGCGAAATAGCAGCCGCTGAAACCCAGCGGCAATTCGTCGGGAGTCTCCTCGCGGTCCCGCCCCAAGCCCCCGGAAAGAATCCGTAACAACCGGGGCTGTAAATCCGTGCGAACCTGGCACAACAGGCCGAACAGATGAGAATTGCCGGGGCGAGCGATCGAGCCTTGCTCCCGAAAGATCGCATACACCCAATCCTCAAACACGCCGGTCAGTCGCGCACACAGCACCGCCAAATGGTGAGGAACCGCAGCCAGACGGATATCAAATCGGTGACCCAGACGCTGGGTTCGGGCTCGTTGGGAACCGATCCGCCGCACCAGTTCCTCGAAACCACGATGCTCTTCCAAACCCACCAACAGCGTGGTGGTGGGAAAACGAAGTCCCAGCGTTTCCTGCAACGTGGTCAGGTCGCCTTGCATGGCTCGCGGCAATTCAAAATGCTCGCGGGTGCTGTCGCGCAACATGGCGAGCGGCACCAAGACCAAGGCGCCGTTGATGCCGCACAGCGGTTCGCGCGCATCGAACAATCGATAACTGAGGTACTCCAAGCGGGCGAGTTGTTCGTCGCGTTCGGCCACAGGAATCGATGCCGGCTGGTCTTCTTCCGTCAGCGGAGCACTGGCCTGTCGAATCGACCAGGCGATCGCCGCCTCCTCTTCGGTCACCGCCGTCTGAACGTGGACAACAGGTTCCCGCTCGGCCATCGCTGTCGCCGAAGGACGCGGGGTACGCATCGGCTCGGGTGCCGGCGGCGCCACCGGCTGGGCTTCGCGTGGCGCCGGTGGCGAATAGTCCGGCGGAGCCACAGCCGCATCTTCCGACAGGGAACGGCCCGGACCGTCCAGGGTTCCGTAATACATCGGTCGGTCGGGGCGCGGTGGCACGGGGCCGCCCGCCCGGCGGTCCGCCACTTCGCCGGGTGCGGCCATCTGTTCGACCATATTGGCATCGAACATAATGGTACCGCTCGGAATCGACGATTCCGTGTCGCCCCCATTCGAACCCTTCGCGTGCGAAGCGACCGGCGCCCCTGCTGCGTCAGGACTCGACGCTGACCCCTTGTCCGTATCTGGCGCGATGTCTACCGGCGCGACGCCGGCTTCCATTTCTTCCGGCGTTTCTCCCGGCTTTTTCTTCTTTGGCTTGAACGCTCCTCCCAGTTCTTTCGCGCGATCCTTGCTGGTGACCAAGCCCTGCTTTTTCCATTCCAGCCGCTGTAAATACATCGCGTGCGCATCCGCGAAGCCACTGAAGCGCAGACCTATGGGGCCAAGAAAACCCATACCGGGATACTTGGCCAGGTTCTCGAACAGCTTACCGACCAAATCAGCAATGTTGGCGAGCCATCCCCAGATGATTTTGATCATGGCGCTATTTCTGGATCGCGAGCGAAAGAGTCAGGTGCCTGCTTGTCGAGACGCGGCAGGTTCAGAACACGCCTGCCAACCGTCTAGTGCGTTGTCTAGGCGAAAAATTCGGATTGTGAGCGGTACGGCGCTAGCCGCCGGTTCTGCACGCCACCGGCGGCTAGCGCCGTGCCGCTCACTCATCGCGACCCCAAGATTTCGCCTGGACAACGCACTAGGCACCCATTATCCATCGGAACGCCCGACAATCAACCCCCTGCGAGCTGCGTTTCCGGCTGGATCGGATCAATAGATCAGGCGGAATTCCATCCGCATCATGCTGTCGTACCAACCATGGTGTCCCCATTGGAATCCTCCGGAGATCCCCAACTCGATCAGCCCCCAATCGCCGCCCGTATCGTGGACTGTCCGCACACCAAAGTGCATCGTCGAGATCGTTTCGCCGTCCACTCGCCGCGTCAAAGGTGCGGGGTACTCCGTCGCACGACCCGTGAGGAACGTTACGAAGGACGCTTCGATGGTCGGGATAATCGCAAATGCGTCGCTATCATACCACAGATGGCTCACGCCGACCCCCCAATGTAGCAGCTCGCCGGCGAAATCGGGATTACCGCCGAGCGGGAACTGGAACTTGAACTGGCCATGCAAGCATGTTGTGTCGGACTGTTGATAGGAAGCCAATAATCCAGGGGCCATTGAAATATGGCCTTTGCCAAGTCCCTTTCTCGGTGAACCCGTGTTGAACCAAAAGTCGTTCACTTGAGTGAGCATCCATTGTGACCCGTCCAACAGGACCGTCTTAGTAAGCAACTGCATGTCACCCATGCCGGTGGTCTTCTTGTTGTTTACGGGATCGAGCCCGCGTAGCGGCACGAGCGTCCGAACGGAAAATGCGGGACCGCCAATCTCGGTCAGATAGGCGAGATCTTGGTAACGAACCGACTTTTCCGGCAATGGCGGGCCAAGACCGCTGACGGTTTGGGCCCAAAATGCTTCGGAGCGGTCCGGCATCGTCCAACCGTAGACCAGATCAACGCGAAGCGCCGTCTGGTTCATCGGACGGGCGATGTCCAAGATAAAGGGGGCCATCGATACCCGTTCATAGCCGATGCCCTGATCCGGGTAGGCATGGCGCGTTTCCGTGAGCCAACGAAGCCATTGGAGTACGGGAAAATCCCATTGGCGATAAACCGGCATCATCGTTTCGTCGGTCCACCATGGCTCTTGTGACAAATCCAACGGGTCAGGCACCAGCATGATTTCAGGATAGAATTCGGAATCGAGCACCGGAACGGCGTGGCGCGATTGCGGCGAGAACTCGGGCCATGGTTCATCGATTATCATCTGGTTGGCAAAGTGCACCGCCTCGCGTTCACCATCCATCTGGTGAACCTCGGGGAATGAGATCGGCCATGTTTCCGACGTGTCTTCGTGATAATAGGGAGGCGAGATAAGGTCGAGAGCGGTGATCTCGGCCGACGCGTGGCTTGCGCAAACTAGCCAACCAGCCAGTGCCATGGCTGGACGGAAGCAGGGCTTGATTTGCTGGAAAATACGTTTCATTCGGCCAACTTTCGCGCGCCGGTTGGGCGGCAAGCACCTTCTTCCACAGACGAGGGGGCAGTACTTGCAATGATGACAGCCTTTGAAGAAAAGACCTCGGAAGTTGTATCGACTACGTAAGACGCTGAACTGAATTCAAATGCAGGGATTGTACCGTCTGTACGGGCAAAAAACCGGATCGGATAAGTTGATCTTGACGGGCTCAATCGGAAAATTCCAGCTTTGCACATATTTTGGTTGTAAGCTCATTACAGAAGAGTGGTATAATGGTTCAAAAACGACCATTTGACACCGGGTAGGGTTAGCGGCATAATGTCGGCTGTCGTAGCTGTTGATTGCTCTCCAAAGGGAACGTAACCATCGACGATGGTTCGCTGACGCATGACACCTCGCTTTGC
Source organism: Planctomycetaceae bacterium (assembly GCA_007121535.1). Taxonomy (GTDB): domain Bacteria; phylum Planctomycetota; class Planctomycetia; order Pirellulales; family Pirellulaceae; genus SKKK01. The sequence continues at coordinate 8,802 of SKKK01000606.1, forward strand.
TCGAGCCGTCGATCCTATTTTCCGGCACGTGTTGGACCTGCTGAACCGCATTCATCATGGGGCTCAGCCGGACCCGCGCGACGAGCAGTTGCTGATCCGGGGATTGCTGGAACACGCGCAAGCCGTATTAGGAGCCGGGCGAGAATGGGAGCTTGCCAGCTATGCTATCGTCGCTTGGGTGGACGAGGTGTTGGTGGATTCTCCGTGGAAGGGAGCGGAGTGGTGGAGCAATAACGTATTGGAGGTGGAACTCTTTAATACGCGGGTCTGTTACGAGAACTTCTTCGTGTTGGCCCGGGAAGCGTCTTCACTTCCGCAGCGTGATGCCTTGGAAGTCTTCTATCTGTGTATGATGCTGGGATTTCGCGGCTTGTATCACGATCCGGAAGTCAGCGAAACGTTCATCGAGGCACATGGTTTGCCACCTGACCTGGAATCGTGGGCGCGTCAGGCGGCGTTGTCGATCCGTTCAGGGCAGGGCCGGCCTGAACTGGCCAAACCCACACGAGAACTTGGCGGCGCCGAACCGTTGACGACGCGCGCGTTTTCCGTCTGGTGCTGGGTGTTGGCGGTGATGACAGCGATGGGGGTAGTGGTTTGGTTGCTGGCAATTCGCCAGAACGTAGGAGCATGAGGTTGGAACGATGACTGACGCGGAAGCAGCGCCGCCCCCGAAACGTTCTCGTGGCAGTTTTCTCTTTGCGCCATTCCGTGGACGTTCCCTGCCGGCACGTGCCGCCTGGGCTCTGTTTTTCTTTCTCTTGATCCTGGTTCTGGTCGCTTGGGCGGTGTATTTTCTGAATCCGATCCACGTGCCGTGGCGGCACGCCATGTCGTGGTCGCGAATGGGCACGGTGATCGCCTTAGTCGTTGTGACTCCGCTGACGCTCTACTGGGCGTTGCGTTTTTGGCTGATCCGCTACCAATCTCGATTTCCGGACATCGACCGGGCTTGGGATGCCGGGGTGCGGGCTCTGCGTAACAACGGGATCTCGTTGCGTTCAACTCCGGTATTCATCGTCCTCGGATGTCCGTCACCGGAGTTGGAACAGTCCCTGATGGACGCCTCGGGGCGGGATTTCCTGGTTCGAGCCGTTCCGCAGGGTCCCGCACCGATACATTGGTACGCCTGCGACGAAGCGATTTATCTGGTTTGCAGCGAAACCGGCTGGATCAGTCGGCTGAATCAGGTCGTCCAACAGCAGGCGCTCAAGGAAGAGGCTGCGCCGGAATCAGTATCGTCCGCTTCGTAGGACAAACGCCGGTCGCCGCCCGACCATTTACGATTATCTTGCAGCGCTCATGAAAAGACTTGCATGGAAACCGGCCGACGTTCGGAGCCCCACCAGGTGGTGGCTGAAGCACCGCCTGCTGCCCCTGGTGCTGGTGTTGGGCGTAGGGTGGCTGTTCGTCTATCTGTTGCTGCAGCCATTTATGCATCCTCGTGTCCATTTGTTGTTTGCGGCGGCGCCGTACGTCGAAGCCGAGTTGGGCGCGACGGCTGCGCCTGAGCGCGATTTGGCGACGTTGCACTTGCCCCATCTCGAACTGCTGGGCGCCGATGACGGGACCCACGGGGCGGGCGTTTGGGCCTCGGTGGGATGGTTGGACGAGCAGTTCGACCGTCTGGACAACCGCGAGATCCGGTCCAGGGACATCCTGTTGGTTTGGCTCCGGGCTCAACCGGTCACGATCGATGGCCAAGTCCACTTGCTGTCTGGTGATTTCGATCCGGCGGACGACCGGTCGGGGCGCTACCCTTTGGCCCGCGTCTTGGAACGCGTCCGCCGCAGCCCCGCCCGGTCGAAGGTGATCTTTTTGGACGGCGGACGTACGGTGCACGCTCCACGTCTGGGGATCTTCGCCGAATCCTCGCCACAGCAGATCCGGTCGCTGGTTCAAGACACGGGCGACACGAGTCTGTGGGTCTTGGTTTCGCATTCCGAGTTGGAGAGTGCCCAGGATCTGCCCGAATCGCACAGATCCGCGTTGGCCACGCTCGTTGCCGAGGGCCTTCGAGGGCAAGCCGACCGGAATGAAGACGGGCTGGTCGATCTCGGTGAGTTGGCGGACTATGTTCGAAGCCGCTTGGCCGCCGACGGTGGTGTGAGGGTCGGCGACGAAGCGATTCGCGAATCTGCTGCTGTGTGGCGCCTGCAGCATCCGCAGGTCGTTTGGGGCGGTGGCCCCGTGACGCCAACGACGAAGTATCCACTGGTCGCCCCGGTTGTCCCGCCTACGCTGGACCTGGGTAGCGATCCGCGTCTGCCCGGCGCACGGGCGGCGGATGGGCTGGCGGCAGACCCAGCCGACAGCGAAAACGCGGCGCCTACGATGTCGCCATCCGCTACGGAACAGACGACGCAGACTTCGCCGGAAGACAGTGAAGACGGCGACACGACCTCGCAGCAGCCGGCAGTATCCCCCGAAACCGCAACGGCACCCGAGCTGGTCAGCCTCGCCAGGTCGCTTTTCCAGACCCTGGCCGAATCCCCGCTGCGACCGCGCCAGCGTGCGCCTCATCTTTGGCGAGCCTTGCACAATCACGTGAACAACTTGGAGATCGCCAGCAGGGAGGACCAGGCAGTCCCCGACGCGGCGGCGGTGGACGAATTGCGCCGGCTGGTGATGCAACTGGACGACTTGGCCGCAGGCCGGCAGCCGCCACGATTTGGCCGCCTGGATCTGGTCGCCGAACTCAAGCGATGGGCTGGTGGCGCCGAACCTGTTTTCAAGCCGCATTCATTGGCGCTGGAAGAGGTTCGGGCTGAGCAGCTTGGACGCCCCGTGCCGCCCGAGGTAAACGAGGCGATCGAGCAATTCGATGCTGTCGTTGCGGAAGAGACGGCAGAGGGGTTTGCTGAGTGGATCGGCGAACTGCCGGACGCCCTGGACGTGTATGTGGAATGCCGTCTTGCAAGAGCGTTGGGCACCCGGCCGGAGTTGCCTTGGCCGAGCGTGCGAAAAGCACTACGAGTGACCCGCATTGCCGAGACTGCCGCCGCAGCAACGTGGAATACGGGGGTTTGGACCCGACCGACGATCGAACGTGCCGACCGCTTACGTCTGCAGGGCGAGCGCCGCTTGTTGAGCGGCGTTCAGGCTGCGGATGCAGATCAGGCCGATTCGATATTGGCCCGAGCTGCAGCCGAGTACGACCAAGCGATGGCCATCCATACCGATGTCACAGCGGTCCGGCAGGCCGTCGAGACGCTCCTGTTCCGGTTCCCCGACTGGTTTCGCGGTGCGATCCAGTCGCTGTCCACGCCGACCGCCGAGCCTGTCGACGTGATGGCCGCCCGTTCCCTGTTGGACGAAGTGGCCCAAGCCGTCGATCTGCTCGATCATCCCTCGACCAGCCGCTTGCCTGAGCTGCGGCGGGTGCGCAGCGAATTGCAGCGAAGCCTGCAGCATTCGGCCGCATGGAACGGAAACAGTGACCGTCGGGAGCGGATGGACCGAACCGAATCGTCCGGTGCGACCAGTCGCGATGCCCAACTACGCCAACTGGGGCAGATTTCCGAATTGTACGGACGCTGGCTGCAGATCGTGGCCGGACAGCGGATCCAGGACGAACCGGTCTCCGATATTCTGTCGGTTTCGCGCCGTCTGGCCGACACCGACGGAGCTTCGCCGGCCTACTGGACCGCGTGCAGCGAACTGGGCGAAAACCTTCGTACGTTCCAGCGGCAATTACCCGTCGTGGTGGATCGTCTGGTAGCGCAGAACAGTGATTTGACCGATCCGACAACTCGCCCCGAACGCATCCGCCATCTGCGCGAGGCGTGGCGGATGCTGTATCTGGTTCATCCATGGGACGTGGGGCGACTGACGGGCCCCGGCCCTGCGGAATTGTTCCGCCGCGCCGAACGATATGACTTTTTTGCCTGGCAGCAGCGGCGTCTGGAACAGGCAGTCCAGGATGCCGTCGCGACCGAACGCGGTCATCTGATCAACGCGGCGACCGCTTACCACCAAGCGGCGATAGCGATCGCTCGACAACCCCCGCTTCCCGGTCCGATACAGCCGCAATTGCAGATCACCGCGCCCCAACGGATCGACTTGATCGGTGTTCCGCAGCAGGAAGTCGTGTTGACCGTGACCAATCGTCATGCGAAACCGCTGGACGCCTGGATCTTCTGCGACTACGACCCTCAGATGCTTGAAGTGTCCCCGGGGCTGGACGACGTGATGTACGACCAATCCACCCTCGTATCGCTAACGCAGGCGACCGTCGGAGGAAGCGTTGCCGACCCGTCCGAAGTGGCTGGCCGTGAGCCCAGTTTTCGGCTGCGCCCGTCTGAAACGGGCAGCCTGCGATTGCGCGTTCGAAGAAGGACGCCGACCGGTCGAGCCGCTCGGATCGTCTTTCGTGCCGTGTCCGAAGCACAAGTGGTACGACATGACAGCGCGGTCGATCTGCCGAGGTCGCCGGACCTGGATCTGCAGATCGAGGGCTCACGCGACACGTGGCAATGGACCGAGAACCAGTGGACGTTGTACCCGTTTCCAAACCGAACAACCTCCTACCAATTGTATTTGGTGAATCCCGGCGCCTCGGCCCGAACGGTGGATTTTCAATTGTTGCCTGTGCCGCGAGCGTCTGCGGTGGCCCCTCCTCCGGGCGAAGTCGCTGCGGAGGTTGCCGACGATTACTTGGCAAAGGTCGAAGCGTCGGATGCGGTGTTGTTGCACCAGGGGATCGTCGCGCCTGCCGGAGGGGCGCCGGTGCCCATCTCGTTGCTGCCGTCGGCGCCGGAGAACGGTGCGGAACAGGACGATGAAGCCGAAGCACCGACGCCGCTGCCGCCCGTGCTGCTGGCTGTAGCCACCGACATGGCCACCGGACGCAAAACGATCCGGCGTCTGGAGATCCTCGTGCAGCGTCCCAGCCGTTACGTCGAGCCTCGAGTGTACTACGACCCCCAGTCCGGCCGGGTAGAGATCCTCGTGCGTCCCTTGACTGCGGTGCCGCCTGCGGGCATTTCGATCACCTGCCTGCCGCCGCCGTCGGCCGACGGTCAGATCCGCGGTCGAGCGACGGCGTTGCTGCAACCGGGCATGACGGAGACGCGATTGCACGTTCAGGTCCCACCGGACGCTGGACCGGTCTTCCCGGTGACCATCGACGTGGATGATTTCGAACGGGCTTTCCGCTACGAGGTTCCCACCACCGCGGCCGTGCGTACGGCCGTGCCGCCCTCGAACCGGATCCAGGTGCGGATCGTCGAACCCAAGGCAGGCAAGAGCTTCGGTCCGAAGCCGGAAGCGATTGATGTGTCTCTTCAGGTGGACGTCCCTTACGCCTTGCTGTGGGACGGCAGCAGTTGGTTGGAAGTCGGGATCGATGTGGACCGAGACCGAACGCTGGTGGGCGAACCGTCTGTGCGGGTAACCTCCGATCGGCTCGTCGAATTGCACCTTGATCCGGACGTGGCCGATGGCACGTTGGCGATCGCGACGCGAACCGGCGATCTGGTGGTCACTTTGCCGCCAACGAAAGTCCGGGCGGGCCGGGCGAACCTGCTGGCGCGTGCGATCCTGCCGGATCAGGATGTATGGAGCGAGCCGGTGGAGGTTGTCTTCGACGATGAAGCTCCGCAAATCAGCCGCGTGCAATTGATGCCGGGCCGGTCGGTCGCGCAGGGTGAGCCGTTGGAGATTTCCCTGCTGGCGTCGGATGGGGAACTGAGCGGCGTGGCGCGCGTCGAAGCTGCGTTCGATTTGGAGGGCCGCGGCGAATTCACTCCCGAAACCAAGCCGATTCCCGGTGCAATGCAGTCGGACGGGCGTTGGCGGATCGATTTGCCGACCGCTCCGGTGAACCCCGGGGTGTATCACGTGTTGATCCAAGCCGTGGACCGAGTCGGCAACAAGAGCGAATATCAAAGGACGCGGGTCGAAGTACTGGCGAAAGATGCCGCCGGGCCTGCGATGGACAACCGGATCGCGGGCCGAGTCGTTTTCGGGCGATTGGCCAAGGCACCAGCGGCCGGGATCGCCGTCCGGCTGATCGAGGACGACAAGCCGATTCGCGAACGACGGAGCGACAAAGACGGCCAGTTCGTTTTCGACAAGGTACCGCCCGGCGACTACCGGTTGGAGGCGGCCGGTTTGATCGCCGGCAACCGGCGAACCGGCACCATGCAACTGGAGGTCCCTCCGGCACCCGAGGCCATTCCGCCCATCGAACTGATCCTACAGACCGAGCAATGAGTCCGCCCACCGACGATCGGAGCAAAAGGCCATGAAACTTGTTCGAGCTGTGGCGCGTTGATTGCAAAGGTACCGGGAACAGATGGGAAACCCGTAGACTCTAACACCAGGAGCGGAGAAATTGGACCATTTTGCCGATCGATTGATCGCGGCCGTGCAGTGCCGAAAAAACCCTGTCATGGTGGGACTGGACCCTCGCAACGAAAGCCTTCCGGATGGCTTGCGAGTTTCCGATTCTCTGGACTTTGGCAAAGTTGCTGCGGCCTATCGGCAGTTTTGTTACGGGGTGATCGACGTGGTGGCTCCGCTGGTGCCGATCGTCAAGCCGCAAGCGGCCTTTTTCGAGCAGATCGGCCCTCAAGGCATGCAGGCGTTGGCTGACGTGATCCGCTATGCTTCGGATCAAGGGCTGTTGGTTGTCCTGGATGGGAAACGAAACGACATCGGTTCCACGGCCACCGCGTATGCCCAAGGCTTTCTGGGATCGAAGGGGGCCAGTCCTTGGGGCAGTGATGCGTTGACGGTCAGCCCCTACTTGGGGGATGATAGTCTCGAACCTTTTGTGCAGACTGCCGTCGAACGATCGAGCGGGGTCTTCGTGCTGGTAAAGACCTCGAATCCCGGTGGCAAGCGACTTCAGGATCTGATCGTTGACGGTCGGCCGATGTACGAGCACGTGGGCCAATTGGTGCAAGATCTTGCGAAACGGACGCTGGGCCATGGTGGTTATGGCGCCGTGGGAAGTGTGGTGGGGGCGACGTATCCGGAACAACTGGCCGATTTGCGAGGCAAAATGCCGAACTGCTGGTTTCTAGTCCCCGGGTACGGAGCCCAGGGAGCTGGGGCGGCGGATGTTGCCGGGGCGTTCGACGAGCGCGGCTTGGGCGCGATTGTGAATAATTCGCGCGGTATCATTTTCGCGCATGCCCGTCCCGAATACCGCCAACGCTTCGGCGACGCACGCTGGCAGGACGCGGTCGCCGAAGCCACCCGGCAGATGATCGAGCAGCTACGAGCCGTGTTGCCCGGTGAATCAAGCTGAGGCCCGGGCGGTCAAGTCTTCCAAGCCTTTGCGGTGGCAGAAATCGCCGAACGATTCACCAGCCAACCGATCTTGCTTGAAATAGGTCAGTAGCGGCACCAATGTGGGAACGATCTCGTCCAGCGGAACCAGATCCTTATAGATGAAATTGAGCCGGTTTCCCAGCAAACGCCCGCCCACGAACACGGTGTACCTGCCTCGCGCTTTGCCAACCAGGCCCACGTCGCAGTTATAAGGGCGAGCGCATCCATTGGGGCAACCGGTCATCCGCACCGTAAACGGCTCGTCCTCCAAACCCAGCTTGGCCAGTTCCACCTCCAATTGGTCGATCACGCCGGGCAGCGCACGTTCGGCGTCGGTGATCGCCAATCCGCACGTCGGCCAAGCGACGCAGGCCATCGACCAGCGACGAACGGTTGAATACTGGTCACTAAGCTTGACGTGATGCCGCCGGAGGATCGCTTCGACTTCGTCACGTTGTTCGGGCTGGATATCGGTCAGCAGCAGGCTTTGGTGAGCTGTCAGGCGGATGCCCGGGTCCAATCGCGTGCAGATTTCCCGCAAGGCCGATTTGAGCTGCATCGATTCGTTGTCCAGAATGCGGCCGTTTTCGATGTTCAGGCCGTAAAACCAACGACCGTCGCCTTGTTGATCCCACCCGATATGGTCGTTGTGGCCCGTCACGTCCTCGGGTTCCGGATCGGCCAGCGGCTGACCGTAATATTCCTCGACCTTCTCTTTGAATCGAGGCAACCCCCAGCGGTGGACCAGGTACTTCAAACGAGCGATCTTGCGGTCCTCGCGATTTCCAAAATCGCGTTGGACCTTGAGGATCTCCGTCGCCACGTCGACCGCTTGATCCGGCGTGACAAAGGCCATCCGCTGCCCGAGCGCCGGGAACGTCTTCGCTGCAGCGGGTGTCGTACCCTGGCCGCCGCCGACCAAAACGTTATAGCCGACCAATTGGTCGTCGCGAACCACCGCCAGCAACCCGATGTCGTGCGTATAGACGTCGATACAGTTGTCGAAGGGAAACCCGATCCCGATTTTGAACTTGCGCGGCAGATAATGTTGCCCATAGATGGGCTCGATCTCCTCCGGCTTGCCACCGCCCACCAGTGTTTTCTCCCCCGAGTCCGGGTCGCTCAGCCACAACTCGTGATACGCCGGGGTTCGCGGCGCCAGATGATCGGCCAACTGGACGGCCAGCGACTGGACTTCCCGGTAAATGGGCTGGATGTAGGGCGCGGGGCAGCACATGACGTTGCGATTCACGTCACCGCAAGCCCCCAGGGTGCTCAACTGGACCTGGTTGATCCTGCGAATGGTCTCGCGCAGATTGGTTTTCAAGACTCCATGCAACTGGAGCCCCTGCCGGCTGGTGATCCGTAGGGTCGTGTTGCCCAATTCGTCGGCCAGGTCCAATTCGCTTAACAGTTGCTGGCTGGTTAGCCTACCGCCGGGGATCTTGGTGCGGACCATAAAGCTGTAGACTTTACCGGTCAGCCCCTGAGCGCGACGCTCCGCACGTTTGTCCCGATCATCCTGTTGGTACGTGCCGTAGTGTTTCAGCAACTGCGTGCTGTCCTTGGTGAAACAATCCGTATCGACTGCCAATTCCTCGCCGAGCGTGCCCCGCAAGTAGTTGCTTTCCAACTTGACGGTCTCGACATGACTTTTCTTTTCTTCAGACATTGCAGAAGTTCGCTCCCGGGTTTCAAAAGATTCAACCTGCTAGTATAACGCTGGCGGTCGTACTTCACTATGGCAGGACAAATCGGTGGAAGAATTCAGGGGGTATCAACGTGGTTGCCACTATTCTGGACGGTAAAGCGATCGCGAGCCAGATCCGCGAAGAACTGGCAGAGGAAGTCGCCAAGTGGACGGCAAAGCGAGCCATCACACCCTGCCTGGCAGCCGTGTTGGTGGGCGATCATCCGGCCAGCGAGGTCTATGTCCGCAGCAAACGCCGCGCATGCGAACAAGCGGGGCTGGAGAGCCAATTGCATCGCCTGTCGGGGGATTGCCGGGAAAGCGACCTGCTGGAACTGGTCGATCGCATGAATCGCGATCCCGCCGTGCATGGAATTCTGGTTCAACTGCCTTTACCGGCCCATATTCACGAATCAAAAATCCTGGATGCGATCAACCCGATGAAGGACGTGGATGCTTTCCACGCGGAAAACGTGGGACGGATCTGCCAAGGTCGCCCTCGATACCTGCCATGCACGCCGCACGGGATCGTCCAGTTGCTGCACCGCACCGGAATCAAAGTCTCGGGAAAACAGGCGGTGGTGATCGGCAGGAGTGATATCGTCGGCAAACCGATGGCGATGATGCTGATGAACCGGGATTCGACGCTAGGCCCCGCCTGTGCCAACGCCACCGTGACCGTTTGCCACAGTCGCACAGCCGGCTTGGGCGACATTACCCGACAAGCCGACCTGCTTGTCGCAGCCATCGGTCGACCTCGTTTTGTCACCGCCGACATGGTCAAACCCGGCGCGGTGGTGATCGACGTGGGGATCAATCGAGTGGACGATCAATTGGTGGGCGATGTCGATTTCGAGCCGGTCAAGCAGGTGGCCGGTCACATCACGCCCGTACCAGGTGGCGTGGGCCCGTTGACGGTGGCCATGCTGCTGTACAACACACTCTTGGCCGCGAAACTGCAGCATACCTCCGCGTGAACCCCGTCGTCTCCGCCGTCGGCCACGAGATCGACGTGACCTTATCCGATCTGGACGCCGACGTCCGCGCCTTGACGCCCAGCGAAGCAGCCGAACTGGTCGTGCCGTCGGCCGAGCCATCCGTTACCTGCTGGACCGTTCCCGCGAACGACTGCAAGGCGCCGCCGGACGCCTGGAATCCCTCAGCCCGCTGGGCGTTTTGCAACGAGGCTACAGCCTGACCCTCCGCACCGAAGACGAAAACCTGGTCACCGACCCCCGTCAGCTAACCATCGGCGAATCCATCACCACAAAACTGGCCGCCGGCACCTTGATCAGCCGCATCGAGCATAAGGAAACAGCCGACCACTGACCGCATTGTGGCCCCCCGACCGCGTTGTGGCCCCCCGACCGCGTTGTGGCCGGTCGACCGTGTTGTGGCCGGTCGACCGTGTTGCGGCCGGTCTCCGACCGAGCCACAACCCCGACCGAAGGTCTCTCGGCGGCACAACTTCACCCGGCGTGCGGTC